>JBBRJR010000224.1:0-4087 GCA_038218865.1 Kapaibacterium sp. (SeqCode)
GATACATAAAACGTACACCCGTTTCGAGTTATCGCAGACAGATAAAAGGAGGACGCGGCGTAAAAGGTGCAGCCACGTACGAAGATGATTTCGTAGAGCATGTTTTCCAAGCCTCAACGCACCATTTCCTTCTATTTTTCACGGATAAAGGACGTTGCTACAAAATTAAAGTTTACGATTTGCCCGAAGGCAGCCGCCAAGCCAAAGGTCGCTCGCTCGCTAACGTAATTCAAAAGCAAGGAGATGAAACCGTAACCGCATACAGAGCTGTCAAAGAATTCACAGACAACGAATTCATCATAATGGTTACAAAATTCGGCACAATCAAAAAAGTGGAACTGTCAGCGTTCGCAAACGTACGCCAAAACGGCATCATCGCAATCAATTTAAACGACGACGACAGCCTTATCTCGGCTATGCTCACCGACGGCACGTGCGATATAATCTTAGGCACGAATAATGGCATCGCCTGCCGCTTCCGCGAAAGCGATGTTCGCTCAATGGGCAGGACAGCAGCCGGCGTTCGCGGTATTTCGCTTGGCAAAGGCGACGCAGTGAACTCGATGATAGTCATCAAACGCAGCGATTCACAAGTCTTAATCGTCTCCGAAAAAGGATACGGCAAACGTACCAAATACGAAGACTTCCGCTTAACTAAACGCGGCGCCAAAGGCGTTATATCAATGAACGTTACAGACAAAACAGGTCCCGTCGTACGTCTATTGACTGCCGTCGATACCGATGATTTAATCGTCATAACTGTAAATGGTATATTAATTCGCCAACACGTCGCCGCTATCAGAACGATAGGTCGCAACACTCAAGGCGTAAGGCTTATCCGTTTGGACGACAAAGACTCCATAGCCGACATAACCACTGTTTCACACGAAGACGACATCGAAGACGGCGAAGAAATAGTTCCAATCGTCCCATTCGACGAAGCCGGAGAGCCTGAAAGGCTGTTATAGTTTCCGGTTATCAGTTTCCAGTTGTCGGTGAAAGGCAAAGAAGGCAATTTTTCTTCATGTAGGGACACGGCATGCCGTGTCCTTGCTGCTTCCTTTCACCCGTCCGAAGGTTGGTCTTTTTACTGCTAACGCCCGAATCAAAAACAGGCGTTAGGCTTTGGGAAGTAGAACACCTTTGTTTCAACGTAGGGGGGCAATCCATGGATTGCCCCCTATTAAACAAACAAACTCCGCTTCTATTCCAGATGTGCCACACCTCGAAGGTGTTGGACATCTAAAGAAGCTCCGCACCTTATCCGCTGGTTAAAGTAGCGAAGCGTATCGAGACCGAGACCGAGACAATTACGAATTACGAAAGGAAATAGATAAAGTACATCTCGAAGGTGGATTGCATCTGGATAGCCCAAAGCCTATTTGCTAAATAGCATTTCTGCAGCTCTTATAAGCATTTTGCGGCTGTCTGCGAAATTAGTGCCTGAAATTCTCGCGCCTGAGGCATTTATATGCCCACCACCACCAAAACGGTTTGCCAGATCTCTTACATTTGTTTTGCCCTTAGAACGGAATGATACTCGCATTTCGTCGCGCCTGCGAACCTCACTAATAAGAATACCTGCTTCAACGCCTTTTATCATTAGCGTTTTTTCGACATATCCTTCGATGTCGTCATCCGTTGTGTTGTTTGCACGGAACATTTCGTCGGTTACTGTCATTACGGCAAGTCTGCCGTCATAAAATAATTCCATGTTAGAAATAGCTTCCCCAAGTAATTTTGTCGAAGAAAAAGAATTTTGGTTGTAAACCTTTTCGTATAGGTGGAAAGGGTTAGCGCCTTTGTCGATTAAATCTGCAATTATTCGATGCAGCTCGCCGGTAGTTTTTTCAAAACGGAAGCTTCCTGTATCTGTCAAAATCGCGACGTAGAGAGCTTCGGCGATGTCTTTTGTGATTTCGATGTCCAACAAATCGATAAGCCGCCAGACAAGTTCGCCGGTCGATGAAGCGTGGGTATCAACTATGCAGAGATGGCAAAAATCTTGCGGAGCTACGTGGTGGTCAATCATAACGAGTCTTGCTCGTGATTGCAGGCAAACGCTTTCCATAGTCCTGACGCGCTTGCTATGATTTAGATCAAGGAAAAAAATTGTATCGGCATTATTTATTAATTTATCGTGCAGTTTGGAATTGTAAGCAAGTATTTTCCCTGCTCCTTCTAAAAAAAGTAAAAAGTGGGGGACAGTGGAATCGATGATTATTTCAACTTCTTTACCCAAAAATTTTAAAGCTTGACTAAGCGCCAAAACGGAGCCGATGGCGTCGCCGTCAGGATTTACGTGCGTTGTTATTATTGATTTTTTGGATTGTTTTATAGCTTCGTTGCAAACTTCGAGCGCTTCTTTATTAATCATTTCTATCTTATGAAATTTAAAAATTATTGTGATTGATAAAGACGCTTAACAGCGATAAGAATTGAAATCTTCAAATTCTTTCGCTATCATGCAAGGAAAGTTTGTACCGAAGGCTTGGATAGGTAGGTTGAGAGCTTCGCGAAATATTTCGGGCGTGTCTATCGAATAAACACCAAGAAAAATATCGGATTCAAGTATATCGCGACTGATGTCATCATTAATTTCTTCGATAGAGCAAATATATGCTTCTATCCCGAGTTCGGCTCTTAAAGTGGAGGGCAGACGAGCGTCGTCAGGTAATTTGACAGCAGCGGTATGGCAGTGAGGACAAATTTCTTTAAGCGTTTTTAGAGCAGAATAATCAAAGGATGCGAATACGCTGTAATTAATATAATTATATTCAATTATTACTTTCAAAATAGCTTTTATCCTCTCGCTTAAATTAGGTGCAGGCTTTATCTCGAGCAAAAGATATGCCCTGCCTTTCAAAATCTCAAGAAGCTCTTCCAGCCGAGGGATTTTTTCATTTTCAAAATCACGTGAAAACCAACTGCCGGCGGAGAGATTGCGCAAATCATTATAATCAATTTGTGAAATAGCACCCGAGCCGGGCGCGGTGCGCCCCAATTCTTCATCGTGGAAGACGATAGGTTCTAAATCCGCAGTTATTTGTATGTCGGCTTCAATCATCCGAGCGCCGCAAAGCAACGACTTCTCAAAAGCTATGAGTGTGTTTTCGGGAAACTCGCCCGAAGCACCGCGATGAGCGACGATAAATCTATTTTTATTTTTGACGAATTCAGTTAGTTCTATCATTTTTAGTTTTTAGTTATTGGTTTTCAGTTGTCAGTAATCGGAAATCGATTATCAGTAATCAGTTATCGAACATCTTTTACAAATATGTTTCTTGAATAAGTGCTTAAAGTGACCTCTGCTTAGGAGTCTGTATAAGCTGTATAATTAGATAAAAAACACTTTTTAATATAGGCATGTATGTTGAAATAACCTTGTGATGATCCCTACATTTTTAAACACACCTCGGCCCCCTCTTACAAGAGGGAAAGAAAGAAGTTCTAATATTTCAATAACTTACGATACTCAATGTCCATGCTCTTGTCGGGGTTGTCTCATAAATCATACTTTTCATTGAAATACGCTTAATTATAATATTTTATTTATCGCGTAGCGATTTAATTATGGTAACACTTAACAATTAGAAATAATCGTATCGCGTAGCGATTATATATAACTCCAAAGGAGTAAAGATATTACTTGATATTTGTCTGTTACCATAATGTAATCGCTATGCGATAAAGATATTTTCAACTTGCAGCGGTAAACTCTAAATAATTGTAATTTCACTTATGAGCCCGCCTCTAAGGGCAACTTTGACATGCTCAGCCACCAAAGAATGTAAGTGTCATCAGATTGCTTATTCAAAACATTACTATATTTTACCTTATCTTCATATCATTATAATTTAAGTCCGTTCACTTACAATCCACCTTACACCGAAAAACTTCTTCCCTGACAGTTGCCACCCGTCAAAGAAACGGTTTCATAAAACAAAAATTGCAACAATAATTAATAGTTTACCTTAAAAATAAAAAATATTCAAAAAAAAATTTCAAAAAACAAAAAAAATATTTTGAAAAGTCGCAGAAATTTTATAAATTTAATGGAAGCAAATATTGCTTAAATATTGATTAA
>JBBRJR010000225.1:0-4051 GCA_038218865.1 Kapaibacterium sp. (SeqCode)
TAGGGGGTGTTCATATTATTTTTGCAGTTTTATTGTTCATTTAACAAAAATGTTATGTATAAAACCTAAAAATATACCTTATCGGGGCAGCCTATTTGCCTTTCACCGAAAACTGATAACTGACAACCGGAAACTAAATGTCTTTCTTACCTAACTTCTATATCTTATTCCGCCCAAAAAGGCACGGAAAACAGTCTTGATTTGCGCCAATCCTTTGGCTTGGCCAAGCCAAATAAATAGATAGCCCAAAGGACGAATCGATTTTAATAACCACGAGCCGTGGAGTTTGTCGATTGCAATTAAATTGCGAATTAAATAATAATGTTTCCAAGAAAAGTCAGTTTTATCGGGCAGCGGAGGAATTAAACGATCTAGTCGAGCGTTCGTTGCAAGGACCGCTTTTAATCCCGCTTTAAGCGATCGCACACTGAACTCGGTATCGTCGGCATAGATGAAAAAGCCTTTTTCCGGAAAGCCGATATTTTCAAAAACTTGCCGCGAAAAAAGTGGTCCTTCAAAAGTAAAGCCTTCAATTGCGACAAAAGGTTTGGCTATATCAGCCTTTGAAATTACTTTCGCCCAAATGCTTTTAAAAGGATTTGTCATGTTGAGCTTAACCACGTCGTTTAGGTAAGGCTCGCCAGCGTTATACCTTAAAGGGCAGACGATATCGTATTTGTCTATATTTTGGAATAATATGTCGAGGCAATCGTTTTCGGCGACGACGTCGTCATCCATAATCCAAATGTAATCAAAGCCCAGTTCGTAAGCTGCTTTGGAGCCTGCGAATTGCCCACCGGAGCTGCCCAAATTCTCCTGCGTTATAGTTTTTACGTCAGCTTGCTCGCCGAGCCATTCAGCGGTTCCGTCGCTCGAAGAGTTGTTGACAACAATAATTGCGTCCAATTGATGAGTTTGAGAGCAAATCCCGCCGATTACTTTTTTCAGAAGTTCGAGGCGATTAAATGTAACAACAACGGCAGCGATTTTATTCATTGTTCAAGCGTTTATTTGTCCGAAAAACTTTATTTCTTTACAATTGTTAGAAAGTTCAAATCAATTTGATACATGTCAGAGTTTTCGTTATTAATGATAAATTCAGAAAGTATTCGGCATCCTTCAATTTGACTCGGGAAAGCAACGTAGCGGCTAATTTCATCGAAATTAATCCATTTGAAATCGGCGTGTTCGTCGGACAAAATAATCTCCGAATCGAAATCTATCAGAAAAGCAAACACAGTTGGAAAGTCTATTTCGTCAGATTTATAATTATAAAAAGAAGCAACAAGTGGCAAAACCCATGCTTTGAGAGGCTCGGTTCCTGTTTCCTCTTTTGCTTCGCGAAGAGCAGCACGGAAGGCATGCTCGCCGTCTTCCAATTTGCCAGTAACGACCTGCCACCTGTCAGGATAGACGGGCGTTTCGTTCGTTCTTTTGAGAATAAGTATATCATATTTCTCACGTTGCAAATCAAAGCGAAATAAGTGGACTTGTACAGTTTTTGAGTTTAATTTCGGCATACAGCTAAACTATATATTTTATTAAAACAAATCCCAATATAAGCACCACAACGAAAGCAATAGATAATTTATCGAAATATTTATTGATAAAATTGCTAATTGTTGGACCAAAATAATATATCAAACCGCCTACTAAGAAAAACCGAGCAGAACGCCCTATAGCAGAGACGCCGACGAAGGACAAGAAGTCCATCTGCACAGCGCCGGCAGCGATAGTCGCTACTTTGTAAGGAATTGGCGTGAATGAGGCAATAGCTAAAAACCAGATGCCAAACTCGCTGTTGTAGTGGGCGACGATTTGTTGCCAAAAGGCTTCGGCATGGTAAAAGGATATAATGTTATTGCCGACGGACTCCATAAGCCCATAGCCAATGTAGTAGCCCGCAATTCCACCGACTACCGAGCCCACGGCACACCAAAAGGCAGCTTTGAACCCTAACTTTGGAGCTGAAATAGCAATTGCCAAAAGTAAAATATCTGGTGGCAAAGGGAAAAACGAAGCTTCTACAAATGAAATAATGAACAGAGCTTGAAAAGCGTAGGGCTTCGTAGCGAAGCTTTCCATCCATTCTTTGGATTTGCGAAGTACCGATTGAATGTATTTTATCATATTTGTTTATATTGTTCGATAAATTGTTAAACTTGAAAACAAAAATCCGAAATGCGATTACAAATTTACTAAAAATGAAAATGAAAATATGCAAAAGAAAAAAAAAGTGCAGTTTTTTCATAAAAAAAGACTTGATAAGCTACATAAATTTAAGTATTTGCGAAATTTCTTTTTTAATTTAATAATTTTCAATAAATTAGCAGTTCGAAATTGTAGTAAAATTAAAAAATTAATTTAAAAAATATACGAAGGAGCTTATTTTGAAAAGGTATTTAAATTTATTTATCATTTTAATCGCAGGGGCGCTTGCTATGCAAGGCTTTCAATGCGCCTCCCGCGAAATGACTACCGCTAAAGTTGCTATGCAAAACCGCGACTACCCGAAAGCTGTCGAGTTTTTGAAGCAAGAACTTGCTAATAACCCCAATAATACTGAAGCAATGATTGCTTTGACTGAGACAAGCTTGCTCGTTGGGGATATCGAAACAGCAAACAAAACATTTGCTGAACTTTCTCTCCGCGATTCGATCCCAGAAGTAAAAAAAAGAAAAGCTGGATTGCGCAATCAAATTTGGACTCAAGCTTTCAACAATGCGTTTAATTATTACCAAAAATACCGCACGACGAAAGATGCTACTTTCCTGGATAAATCTTTGAATTCTATTGCGGTCGGCTCGCAATACATGCCACGCATCGTTGATTTTTACTCGCTCGAAGGCACAATTTACGAACTTAAGAACGACCAAGCTAAAGCCGACGAAGCATATTTGAAATTTGTCGATAACAGCAAGAATGAAATTGATTTCGTAAAGAACAATCAGGTTTATCTGAACATGACCCGCGAAGCCTATATCAAAAAGCTTGGCAAGCCGATGAAAACAACACCCAACATGAACCAAAGCGGCGATTCGACGATTACCGACTTGTTCTCCGTCAAAGGAAACTATGCTTACCTTTTCGCAGAAAAAGCGAAAGGACAGTGGACTTTGGCAGGCTTGAGAGTTAATCCGCCCAAGGATTGGCTGCCTAACGAAGCCGGTCTTTGGACTGCATACAACACACAGCCTTTTGGCTCGCTCGCTGCGAATTATTACAAATCCGGAAACAAGGACAAAGCGCTCGAATACATAAAATACCTTACGCTTTTCGAGCCAACCAACGCCGACGCCAATACCTCGATGATACAGCTATACATCGATCTCGGCAAAAAAGATGACGCCGTCAAAGAAGCCCAGGCACTGACGACCAACGACCCAACTAATAAAGTTTATTGGGGACAATACGGCGACCTTTACATGAACTTAGGCGATTACGACAAAGCCATCTCCCAATACGAGAAAGCACTAGAAATCGACCCCAATTACGATTTCGTTATTCGCAACTTGGCATCCGTCTATAAAAACAAAGCAAGCGTCGCGCAGCAAGCCGAGCAAGAAAGAATGGACAAAGACGCCAAAGCAACTATAAACACAACGATATTTTTCCCATACTTAAAAAAATCAGCCGCACTTTTCGAAAGAAGCTTGAAAACCGAGCGCTTTCGCAACGACATGGACGTATTGGCTGAATTGGCGAACATTTATCTTGTGCTTGACGACAAAACAAAACTAAACGAAATCGTTAATACGCTCGAAAGCGTCGAAAAGACTTTGCCACAAGAAAGCAAACAAACGTATTATCTGCGGCTCATCAAAATCTACGGCATAATGAAAAACAATGAGAAAATGAAAGAAGCGCAAGAAAAGTACAACGAAGCAAGTAAATAATAGAACAATTAAATAATCATAAAGATATGCTTTGATTTTACCCAAAATGAGTTTTAAATCAAAGCATATTTTTTATAAAAAAAGTAAGGAAATATCATGGACAAGAAGAAAGAAAATATGCCCCAACAAATAAGTATAGAGTTGGGAGAAAAAGA
>JBBRJR010000226.1:0-4037 GCA_038218865.1 Kapaibacterium sp. (SeqCode)
AAGCGAAGTATCCATTAATGGGAAAAGATTAATCTGGAAAGTCCGATTATTGATGATGTTATCATTATTGCCGGTAGTATCTGCTTGCACTTCGGTAGTTTGGGAAAATAACTCCGACGAGAGAAAAGAAAAAAATATTGCGAAAGCCGCAATAGTACTGTAAATGTAATGCTTTTGCATAATGTTTCCTACGAAAAATTTAATAAACTTTCTAATATTACGATATAAATTAAGAATTGTTTCGAGATTTATTTAGTCATTGTTTAGTTTATGTTAAAAAATAATAGTAAGGTAAGTGAAATTCGATGAATAACAATTAATTAGTTTGAAATTTTTAATTGCCAATTTATGTAGAAGTTAATCATTTGCATATCAACTACATAGAAGAATTGCCCTTGTATAAATAATGAATTTATGTTTATTGATTTTTTATAAAATACTTGCATATTGTAGAGAAAATTTATTATTTTTGATAAAAGCGAAAGCTAAATAATTTGTACAAACATTTTCGGAGTTCAAATGAAGAATTACAAAAACCTACTAACCAGTTTAGCGGTTGCGATATTTGTCGTCGCTTCCGGTTTTCTCGCCAGCTGCGAAGGTCCCGATGGTCCTGCTGGACCAAAAGGCGATACCGGTACTAATGGTATGGACGCATCTTCAAAATGTGTGGCTTGCCACAGCGATAATAACGCAAAAATAAATCTTGCGTTTTCACAATTCGACTTTTCTTTGCACGGCTCGGGTGAAACCTATAAATATACCGCTGGTAGAATCGGTTGTGCTTCTTGCCACAATGGCGACGGCTTTGCCGAAGCAGTAGCTTTAGGACAAAACGATGCAGTAACAATGGCATCTGCTGATTTAGGTTGCAAAACCTGCCACGTCATACACAAAAACTATGACTCTACAGATTTGAAATTGCGCTACGATGCACCAGTAAAATTACTTTATGCAGGCGGCACTGACTTTACAGCTGATTTCAAAACAGGTAACATTTGTGCAAAATGTCACCAAGCTCGCCCTTACACACGTAATGCAAGCGGATTTGACACTTTGACAGCTGGCGTACCGGGCGGAACTTTCTCACGTTTCGGACCACACTACGGTACTCCAGTTAATGTTATCGCAATGAAAGGTTTGAACCTTATCGAAGGACCAGAAGCATACCCAGCTGGTAATCCACACGCTGCTTTCTCAAGCAATTGCGTTACTTGCCACATGGGCAAAAATGCTGCTAATCCTGTAGCTGGCGGGCACACATTTAAGATGACAGTTGCTCAAATGAGTACAATTGAATCTTGTAAAGGTTGCCATACTGCTGGTATCCCAACTACAAAAGCTACTGAAATCAAAGCTCTTATCGCTGAATACCGTCAATTATTGATTGACAAAGGTTTACTTGATATTTCTCAAGCTAACGGCGAACACGGTTATAATGTATTAGGCGAATACGCTGCTTTAAGCGCACCGGGCGTAAAAACAGCAGTTGCTAAAGCTGATATGGATGTATTGCTTAATTATTTGTACATAGCAAAAGATCGCTCTTTGGGCGCTCACAATCCAAGTTTCGTACTTGCAATAGCTAAAAATGGCGTTGCTTATTTGAAACAATAATTGTTGCTTTTCAAAAAGGGGCTGTTTTTATAAAACAGCCTCTTTTTTAAATGAAATATAATGGATAATTATTAATAATATAATTATTCGGTATTAATAAAAAAACTGATTTGTTTTACCTTACTGCTCATTAGCTGAAAGCTACGAAGAATTTATCATCGTTTTTAAAATCCCATAGATTCTTCTTAATTCTCAAAATTTAAATTTAAGCAGTGAATATATAGCCTGATTTTCAATATTTTACATTTGCAAAACTCATGCAAATTGAATTAAAATAAATCGGAATAATTTATTTCAAATCACATTATCGAGAAAAAAATATGAAAAAAGTAATTCTCTTAATTTTTGTTTTAGCGATAATCCCAAGTATCTTGTTGGCTCGTCCTCAATACTCTATCTTGAACTCTTTCGGTACGAAGTGCCAAAATTGCCACATTGCACCAAATATCGGCATGCAACGCACTTCATCTGGCTTTATGAGTATGCAAAGCGTTGGGCTTATCCAACCAGAAGATATTGGTCTTTCTTCGGCTTACGATGCAATGGGCAGCGCCCACAGCATCTTGGATGAAAAAGTTGTGTTTGGTCTCGATGCCCGTTATCAAACGGCTCGCTGGTCCACCGTCAAGAACAAACAGGTTGTTTACGATAACTTATTTGATCCAACTATGAAAGATACAATCAATTACAGCGATCCTTACGCTACCAAACGCGATTATATGCTGATGATTCTTACGCCATACATTACCATTAATCCTATCGAAGGCATAACGCTCGAGGCTTCCTACAATTTAGCCTATGAGCTGGAAGACACGAAACGCTATCCCGGGCAAACGCCCCTTACAGGAAGTATTATTATCCAGCCATCTTATGAATATCCATCGCTTCGCATTGGTATGATCCAGCCGATGATTGGAACTGATTGGGATGACCATACAATGATGACACGTCAAGTTGTTACGAGTACAGTTACGCCTCCCACTATTCCTTGCGACTACTTTGAATTAGGCGCTCAACTTGATTATCAAGCTATTGATTGGTTAGGCGTTACTGTCGGCTTGTATGATTCAAAAAATATTTCTGAGATGAGCCGTGGCGCCGTTAGCGACAAAAATATGTCTGGATTAGCAAAAGTAACTTTTCACCCACCGGATTTCGGCACAGGTTTGACAGCCTTTGGCGGCGTTACTCACTTTTTCAACAGCCAATTAAAAACTGACAACGGAATTTATTTTGCTAATAAATATTTAACTGCTTCGAGCATCTTCTTCCATTTCGGCATACCAAGTCAATTTGCGATTATGACCGAATACTTGCGTACAGAATACTCGGGCTGGAGAACGACGAACAATGTTTCTCTTGAATTCGATTATCAAATAATGGAGCCAATCATCGGTTACCTTCGCTTAGAGCGTGGCAATACCGATATGTTAATGCAAGGGCAAGAGTTCCACGGCAATAAATACACCTTAGGCGCAAAAATATTTGTACTGCCTTACGTAGCGTTAATACCTGAATTCAAGATTTACGACAGAGAACACGTGGATTCGTTCAATTCACAATTCGCTTGTCAATTGCACATTTTCTATTAATCAAAGGAAAATACAATATGGAAAAAGAAATTTTAAAAGATAAAAGACGTGAATTTATAATTACGTCCGGAAAATTAGCAGGACTTGGAATTTGTACCTGCCTTTTTGGATCAATTATAGCTGCTTGCGATAAAGATGGCGAAACCGTTACAGCGCCCGAGCAGCCAAAGCCCGAAAATTATCCCGTGCTTAGCATAGCTTCCTTTGCGGCTCTTGCAAGCGTGGGCGGCATTGTCAAAACTATGGTAATGGACAAAACAGGCAAACCTGTCAATGGCGGCAATCCGCTGATAATTTATCGTATGGAAACAAATAAATTCATCGTGCTGGATTCAATTTGCCGACATGCTGGCTATCAAGTTGATATTCCCTCTTCACCCAGTGGAGACTACGTCTGCCCTGCTCATAAAGCTGAATTTGACACTGCTGACGGTCATACGACTACGAATGGTTCTGCCGGAACAACTGTTCCGCCACTGCTGAAATACAATTCAATCTATGACTCAGCAGAAAATAAATTGACTATTGCTATTTAAATAAAAAAAAACTTTGTTTTGAACTAAAACTTTTTTATTTTTATGTCGTTATTAATTATATAACAAATACTTTTACAAAAGGAGGTCTTTAATGAAAATCAAACATATCATAACAGGAATGTTTGCTGTAGCCTTAATTGGCAGTGCATCGATGAGTATTGCAGAAGACGCAGCCACAAAATCCGGTAAAGAAATATTTACCGATCAAAAGTGCGACATGTGCCACTCTGTATCTTGTGCCGAAATCGTTTCTAAGAAAAAATCCGGCGTCATTGATTTATCAACTATCGGT
>JBBRJR010000227.1:0-4015 GCA_038218865.1 Kapaibacterium sp. (SeqCode)
GGTATGTATTGCGATACAAAAATTTACTTTGCAACTCGCGGTACGAAAGAATTGCTTCCGGATAATCGCGGTTAATTTCTTTTATTGTAGCTATAGCATATTGAGCATCGTCGGCAAATTCACCGAAGCTATATTTGTTTACGAGGGTTTCAAAAAGGGGTAGGGCGTCGAGCTGTTTTCCTTGATTTACCAAAGAAATCGCCTGCCAATAAAGCGCTTGATGAGCAATTTGTTTGTAAGTGCTGTCATTACGCAAAAGAAAATTGACTTCTGACGAACGCCTTGCCTCGGCAAAGGAAAATTCTGCTTGCTCGTAATTCTTCCTTTCAAATTGAATGTAAGCTTGCTTTAAGTATGAATGAGGAACAAGCGGGGAATTCGACCGCGTCCGGATAAATTCATCGATTTTTGATAATGCAATACTGTAGTTTCCAGAATAAAGATCAATTTCGGCTTGCAAAAGCAAAGCTTTGTCGAAGGCAGCCGAATAGGGATAATCCTTTATCATTTGCATCAATTTTATTTCTGAGCTTCGCAATAAGCCTAAGTCGAATAATTCCCTACTCGCAGTATATTCTTCGCTGCCATAATTATAGAGAGGTTCAACTACTTGAGATTGAAGAAATAAAGATTGAAGAAAAATCAATGTAACGATGATGATTGGTGCTTTAATCATATTACTCATTTATATTTGATGAAAAATATATCAAATCCAATGACGAAATCCTAAACAAAAATTGCTTTGTCATTTTGAAAAGATACTTTATGCTGCTTTGTAAAAATACGAAAAAAAAATAAAAAATAAAAAGTTATTTATTTGTTTAATTCTATTATTTTCAAGTTTATTTCAATAATAAGAATAAACAAAGAATTGCAACAAAAAAAGAAATTAATTAACACTTTTTGTAAATTTAATGCGTCGATAAGTTTTTTTAAAAAAATCCATTAATAAACGAAAGAAGAGGTTCACAAATGTTAGATTTAACAACCAAATATTTAGGCTTAACTTTAAAAAATCCTATTGTTATAGGAAGTTGTGGCTTTACTAATTCAATTGAAGATTTGAAAGCTCTCGAAGAAAAAGGCGCAGGCGCTATTGTCTTGAAATCGATTTTCGAAGAAGAAATATTAGCCGAAATGAAAAAAACTGCTGCTGAGGCAGCACGTCCAATAACAATCTATCCCGAAATATATGATTTTTTCGACATATCTGAGATGGAAGACAGCGTTACCAAGTATATTGAATTAATTTCCGAAGCCAAAAAAACTATCTCTATCCCCATTATAGCAAGTATTAATTGCGTTAGTGCCGATGATTGGACCGTATTTGCCGAAAGAGTAGAAGAAGCCGGAGCCGATGCTTTGGAGCTTAATTTATTCATTATGCCTTCTGATTTCAACCATACC
Organism: Kapaibacterium sp. (SeqCode); assembly: GCA_038218865.1. Taxonomy (GTDB): domain Bacteria; phylum Bacteroidota; class Ignavibacteria; order Kapaibacteriales; family UBA2268; genus JBBRJR01. Next base: position 1,408 of record JBBRJR010000227.1, read on the forward strand.
AGCGAGGAAAACGAAAAAGTTTACTTTGATATAATTGAAAAAATAAAAGCACATACAAAATTGCCTATATCATTGAAAATCAGCTATTTCTTCTCGAATTTAGCTCAAAATATCAAAAAATTGTCTGAAACTGGAATAGCTGGCTTAACTTTATTCAATAGATTTTTCAGCCCAAATATTGATATTCACACAATGCGAGTCGTGCCGTCTAATCTATACAGTTTGCCGTCTGATATAACAATTTCCTTACGCTGGGTTGGCATACTCGCCAATCGTGTAAGCTGCGATATAGCTGCTTCCACAGGCGTACATGATGGCGACGGCGTTATCAAACAATTGCTTGCTGGAGCTAATGTTGTCCATATCGCTTCAGTTCTTTACAAAAACGGATTCGACGTTATTCCTGATATGCTTGATTCAATTGAACGCTGGATGAACGAAAAAGGATTTAGTACTTTAGATGAATTCAGAGGTAAGCTCAGCCAAGAAAATGCTATGGATCCTGCTGCTTACGAAAGAGCTCAATTTATGAAGTATTTTTCCGGAAAAACAAGCGTCAAATTATAGTTTTTTTATTGTCAGTTTTTGGGATTTTTATTTTAACATTATTTTCACTCTAACAGACTGTTGATTAAGTCCATTTTACTTGTCATTCCCGCTAAGGCGGGAATCCATGTCTTAGCAAATAGTAGAAAAACAATGGTTTCACGCGTACGCGGGAATGACAGAACTGCGATTATTAGTAAATCAATAGACTGTTGATTTCTAAAAAAGTAAATATCCCAAAAATCGATAAATGAAATATTTCTTGTATTTTAAATAAAATTCAAATAAATTGTAAAGTACTATTTTTTAAAAATAATATTTTTGAAATTTATTAAGTCAAAAAATGAAAAAATCACCATACAACGCTACTGTTATCGGTAAAATAATGCTTACGCCCGATTTAATGATACTGCGAGTTCGCACCGACGAGCCAAGGAATAATTTCGAGGCAGGGCAATATACGACAATCGGCTGTTTGGCTTCTGAAAACCGCTCGCCGAATTCCGTTCTAACCCTCGAGCAGCATTCGCCCGATACGATGATAGAAAGACCTTATTCCATAGCTTCGGCGAATCACCAAACGAGTGAATTTGAATTTTACATAAGCCAAGTGAAATCCGGACAGCTTACACCACGTCTTTTCTCGCTTACGCAAGGCAGCCGTATGTGGGTCGATGACGATATACTTGGAATATTTAATTTGAACGATACTCCGCAGGGAGCAAATATTGTTATGATTGCTACCGGCACAGGTTTGGCTCCATATATCAGCTTTTTGCGTTCGCATGCCACGCAGCACTCTGACATAAAAATGGCGGTGATTCACGGAGCTGCTTATCCATGGGATTTAGGCTATTTTTCAGAATTAAGTTTTATCGAAAATGCTTTTCCTAATTTCTATTATTTTCCGACACTTTTGAAATCGGACGATAATTGGAATGGACTAACAGGTTATATTGAAAAGCACCTTGAAGCAGGGATTTTGGAAAATGCGGGGATAGAAGTAGATCCAACAAAAACGCACTTTTATCTGTGTGGCAATCCTAAAATGGTCGAATCTGTTACTAAGTTTTTGGAAGATCATAATTACATGAAACACTGCCAAGAGCAATGCGGGTCATTACATGTTGAAGAATATTAAACCGATGGTTTTTATGCCTAATATTATTAGAAAAATTTTACTTTTTTGTTTTATTGCTTTTATCGCAACCGGTTGCATAATCGTTAAAGAAAAGTCACAGCCGACTAACGACATTGAACCAAAAGCGATACTCAGCCCTAAACCTGAAATATCTATGTCCGATATTTTGGTACGTTCCGCGAAAGGCGATATGCTCTCTACTATTCCAGATGGCTGGTTCTTTGCTAATGTTGAAGAAAGTGTATCGCCAGATGTTATTTCGGTTGTAATCAATGATGATTATACGCTCAGCGCCGTATTCTCGAGTTTAAAGCACTCGCCAATGTTCGATGACGAATTTATGAAAGACGGTTTGTTTGGTTTAGCTCGGGCAAGTTACGCCCGTCGTGAACGCAAAACAGCCGGAGCAGTTAAACTCGTTGGGAAATATCAGAATTTGGAGCTTGGCAATAAGGAATTTGTCAAGTATCAGTTTTCCTCGACCGGTGGAGCCACCACAGGCAAAGCAGCTGTTTTTGCTTCATCGAGGGGCGAGTTTTACGAGTTTTCTTTGATACCGATGACTATAACTGGCAAGCCACTGCCAACAGAACCGGAGTTCGATAAAATTTTCAGGTCATTTTTAGCAGCTATTCAATATTAAGCAATCCGTTACCGCTAATGAAATTTATTTATTTATTTTTACTCGCAATTCTATTTACTTCCTTGCCAAGCAAAGCAGCCACAATATCGCTTGGTGTGGATGTACTTATTGAATCAGATTTCAAGCCTTTGTCAGGCAAAAAAATCTGCCTTTTGACTAATCAATCCGGACGAACGAAAGACGGTGAATTAACTGCAAAAGTCTTCGCCCTCTCAAAAAAGATTAATCTTATAGCTATTTTTGTACCCGAGCATGGGCTTTTTGGTGCCGAGCACGCT
>JBBRJR010000228.1:0-4012 GCA_038218865.1 Kapaibacterium sp. (SeqCode)
GCACAAGCGACAAAGACAATGTTTTGCGGCTCTTTCCCGTCAGAAGGGCGTTTGATTACGCCTAAGGTCGGACCCGAAGCCGAAGCCAAACGCTCGAACTGCAAGCCGTCTATTACGTCCCGATACTTGCCGTAGCCGTACTCTGGGAAGAAATCGGCGTGCTTTATCTCGAAGCCAGTAGCTGCGACTATTGCCCCGACATCGACTTTGATAAACTCATCTTTTTGGTCAAAATCGATTGCATCAGCCGGACAAACAGTTTTGCAAAGCCCGCACTTTCCATTTTTAAAATATGTGCAGTAATCTCTATCGATAACTGGCTTGTTTGGCACGGCTTGCGGGAAAGGAACATATATAGCAGTACGAGTTCCCAAGCCGGCGTTAAATTCATCGGGTATTTTTTTAATCGGACATTTTTCAATGCACATGCCGCAGCCGGTGCAATCATTTTCTTTTACGCTTTTTGCTTTTTGGCGGATTGTAACTTGAAAATTGCCGATGAATCCATCGACTGCTTCTACTTCTGCGTAAGAATAAAGCGTTATGTTCGGATGCTGAGCAACTTCCACCATACGCGGTGTCAATATACATTGCGAGCAATCGAGTGTAGGAAATGTTTCGGAAAGCTGAGCCATTTTCCCGCCAATCGAGGGCTTTTTTTCGACCATAATTACTTTATGTCCGCAATTAGCTATGTCGAGAGCCGCTTGTATGCCGCCGATACCGCCACCGATGACTAATGCCGTCTTCGTTACAGGTACTTTTATCGGATCCAATGGCTTGTTTTGCTTAACTTTTTCGACAAGTACGCGAACCATTTCCGCAGCTTTATTTGTTGTAGTATCGTTCTTCAAATGCACCCAAGAGCAATGCTCTCGCAAATTTACCATTTCAGTTAGATATGGATTAAGCCCCGCTTCGGCAGCTACTTTGCGAAAAGTCGGCTCGTGCATTCGCGGTGAGCAAGCTGCAACGACCACGCCAGTCAAGTTTTTTTCCTTGATAGCGTCTTTTATTAGTGTTTGCCCGGGGTCAGAACACATATATTTATAATCAACACTATGGACAACGCCCGGATACTCCGCTGCCATAGCCGCTACTTTTTCGCAATCCACTGTGGCGGAAATATTTTCACCGCAATGGCAGACAAAAACTCCAATTCTTGCCATAACTATACCTCCACGCTTTGTATTGTTTCGACTGCGTCTTGCACCTTTTTAGTAGATACAAAATGGCGGTCCAGACCTAATTTTTTGGTGTCAATGCCCAACGCAAGACCAATAAGCTGAGTGATGAAAACTATTGGAATTTCGCTTTTTCTTTCTAAATAATCATTTATCGGTCCGCGGCGCATATCCAAATTTGACTGGCACATCGGGCAGGCGACGACTATCATCTCCGCTCCGCGGCTCTCTGCATCGTCTAAAATTGCTGCCGAAAGCTTGGCGACTATATCCGTCCGTGAAACGGACAAGCCCGCTCCGCAGCACTCTACCTTAAACGCCCAATCTATTGGCTTGCCGCCGATTGCTTTTATCATTTCTTCCATTACAAGCGGATCTTCGCGGCGTTCAATTGTTGTCAAGTGTTCGGGCCTCGTCATTAGGCAGCCGTAATAGCAGGCAACTTTTGATTTTACTTGCTTTTTGATATTAGCTTTTATATTTGGCATAATATATTTAGCAAGGAAATCCAGAACAGTCATAGGATTTGCCGTTCCCTCGTAGGGCATTTCAATTATTTTGGGTATTTTAGTTTTATATTTTTCATCGAATTTCATAGCGTACTTAGCGTCGGCGAGCCGGCTAAAGCAAGCGGCGCAAGGGATTAGCAAATCTTGAAAGCCCTGGCGTTCGGCAAGAGCCAAGTTCCGAGCGGGCAACGCCACGCCTAATGTAGAATTCATTGAGTGGGCGGCGGTAGCTCCGCAACAGTTCCAATCATCTATTTCAGTGAGTTCAATATCCATTAATTTGGATATTTCGATCAATGATTCATCATATTCGGGAGCTGTGCCGTGCAGCGAGCAGCCAGGATAGTAGCCGATTTTAGTCATTTTGCTCCTCCTTTTCGGCAAGTTCAAAAATGCGAGCTATCGCTTTTCGCCCCTTTATCAAATGTGGCAGCAGCTCGAGCTTGCCTTTGAAATACATAGACGGCGCCAGGGCTACGTCTTGCAGCAAGTTCATCGTCCTCATCTTATATCCGGCGATAAGCCCAACTTCGTAGAGCCTGCCAGTCAATCGGACAGACTCAAGGAATGATTTATGGAACGCAATAATTTCTTTGGCTTTCGGATTGACCAACTCACGTCGAAGCGATTCGGTGCGTAAATAATCCATAATATGCGGAAAATCGACTTCCTGCGGGCATCTTGCGTGGCATGTATCGCACGTCAAGCAAAGCCAAATCGAAAGCGATCTCAGAACCTTTTCGTCAAACTCGGGCGAGCCGATTTGCAGCATTCTCAATATTTGATTTGGCATTAAATCCATTTCTGAAGCAAGCGGACAGCCAGCAGTGCATTTGCCGCATTGGTAGCATTTCAGAACTGATTCATCGAGCGAAGTGCGGATTTTTTCTTTCAGAGGCGGAGCCAAAGGCTCTGCTTTTGTGTTTGCATGCATTCGAAAATCCTTATTATAGAATAAATTCGTAATTATATATAAATAATAATACAAATTATAAATAAAGTTTTCTCGAAACAAATCATATTCATTATATTAATATATTTTAATATAAATAAAATAGTTTTAGACTAACAAATAACTTAACAAATATTAATTGATTTATACTACTGTAAAACTTCTATTATTGTTGTTTATAATACCTTAGAGGGTTATATGAATTGGATTTCGCTTCAATTTATTTTCAAAACAACTTAAAATAATAAACATTTAAATTATTAAATGTTCAAATATTAATTAAATAAAAAAATCTCTACCATCGCTTTCGGCTTGGGCTTTTTGTTTTCGATTTTGAATTTTCAATTTCTCTTACGTTTTTTAAAATCTTACCTTCGGACTCTTGGAGGGATTGCAAAATCTTCTGTGCCTCTTCGCGACTCATTTTTTTTGAAGTGCTTTGCGGTTTCGGAGTTTGCTTTTGAGATTGGTTTTTCTCGGAATTTTGTTTTTTATTTTTTTCTTGTCGTTTGTTTAATTTTATTTTGCTAAAAATATAATTATATCGGGCGTTGGAATCATTAGTCAAAAGCAATGATTTAGCAAAATATACCATGCTCGAATCGTAATTTTCTTTTTCCAGAAAAGCCCAGCCAATATTAAACAAAGAGCGGCTACGCATCTCAATATCTTTTTCGCTTAATAAACTTTTGAAATATGTACGAGCCGAGTCCAAACTATTGCGAGATAGCAAATCTACTGCATGGTTAAAAGTTTTGGCGTTTTCCTTTTGACAAAAAGTTTTGACATTTACAAAGAAAAGAATAATAGCGCAAATCAAAATGAAATGCACTTTTTTAATTATCCTTATTTTTTTTGACTTTTTCATCATAACAAAAAACTTATTCTTGCCTTTTATACATCGGGTTAAGCTTTTCAGCCCACTCAAACATCGTATTTGCTGATTCAACCTGTCCAATTTCTTGAAAGCATAGAGCAGCGCCGAAGCACGCAGCAGCACTTGTGTTGTTTATTTTCAGCGCCGTTGTGTAATATTGATGTGCAGCTTCCAAATCATTTTCTGAAAACGCAATATCGCCGCAAAAAACGAGTATGTAGTCGAGCTTAAGCCCAATAGTACACGTATTTTTGCCAAGCGTCCAATTATCGAAAATATATGTCAAAAGCTCCAAAGCGAGTGTGTTATCCCCACTTTCAAAAGCAAGTTGAGCTTTCAAGTATGCCGTATCGAGGTTGGATAATTTAAATTTATCCAAATGATTCAAATAATTTCGCATTGATTCAAAATCATTTTTAGAAAAAGCAATTCCCGAAAGTCGATTAAAAATATGCGTTTTGTCCTTAACAGATAACTCAGTCGATTCGGC
>JBBRJR010000229.1:0-3999 GCA_038218865.1 Kapaibacterium sp. (SeqCode)
AGTTAAAAAAGCCAGCAAATACGTTAACGAAGCAATTTTAATAATTAAGTAAAAATACATGGAGACGCAATGAAATTAGGCAAAAATATCTTTCTTTGGATACTTGCATTCATTTTAATGATAGCAAGTGCAGTTTACCAAAGAGCCACAGGACCTACCTATCCTGTAAACGGCAGTCAATTTGTCGGTAGTGAAGAAGTACATTATAAACTGCCACGTTCTCACGATGGAACGGGCGACGAGCTTGTACAAGTTGAAGTAAATGACCAAACAGTTTCGGGTGTTATCAATTACCGCCGCTTCAAAAGCAATGATGAATGGACATCTGTACCTATGGAAAGAAAAGGAAACAAACTCTTTGGCGATTTACCAGAGCAGCCGCCCGCTGGCAAGGTAATGTACTCGATTGATTTGGTAAAACAATCCGGCGAAAAGGTACGTCTTACCGACGAACCCGTCGTTATTCGCTTCAAAGGAAGCGTTCCTTTGTGGGTACTGATTCCTCATATTATATTCATATTTTTCGCTATGGTGCTTTCCACTAAGACTGGACTTCATGCTGGATTTGGGGGCGATAATTTGTATAAGTATTCTCTTTGGACGTTAATTCTATTCTTTATTGGCGGGTTTATCTTCGGTCCAATCGTACAAAAGTTTGCTTTTGGAGCATATTGGACAGGCTGGCCCTTTGGTCATGACCTAACGGACAACAAAACGCTTGTTGCTTTGATATTCTGGGCAATTGCTGTTTGGCAAACCAAGAAAAACCCAACTAACAAGCTCTTCCCTATTTTAGCTGCTATAATTATGATTGCCGTTTACTTAATTCCACACAGCGTCTTGGGCTCAGAAATCGATTATACTAAACTTCCAAAATAATAAGTATGAAATTTAAAATCAAAACAAGAAAATATAATGAAAAAATCCCTCGGTGCCAAGACTTTGATTTATCCGAATCCGGTACTTTTAATCGGAACCTATGATGAATTTGGCAAACCCAATATAATGACCGCTTCTTGGGGCGGTATCTGCTGCAGCGATCCAGTAGCTGTCGCGGTTTCTGTTCGCAAATCGCGATATACATTTAATAATATCATGCTTAAAAAAGCTTTTACTATTTCAATTCCGTCTGAAAAGCACGTAAAAGCAGCCGACTATTGCGGTATTTACTCAGGACGCGACGAAAATAAATTCAACTCTACAAATTTAACTCCTGTGCATTCCGATACTGTGGATGCTCCCTATATTGATGAGTTTCCGATTGTTCTTTCGTGCAAACTTCTGCAAATTGTTGAAATCGGCGCTCACACGCAGTTCATTGGTGAGATAATTGATGTGCTTGCCGATGAGAATGTCCTTAATGAAAAAAACATTCCTATGATAAAAGACATAGCTCCCATTCTATATGATTACGCTACGAAAACGTATTATGGAGTTGGCGACAAATTATTAGATGGATTTTCAGTAATTAAGAAATCGGAGTAATTATGGATAATTTCACTTTTCACAATCCTACCAAATTAATATTTGGCAAGGATACAATCTCGAAGATTGGCAAAGAAATTTCCTCCTATGGTATAAAAAAAGTCATACTTTTGGCGGGTGGCGGTTCTATAAAACGAAATGGAGTGTTTAATAAAGTAATAAGCTCGCTGAATGAATATGACATTGAAGCCATTGAGCTGTGGGGCGTTCAGCCAAATCCTACTTTAAGTCATGCCCAAAAGGGAATACTTCTTGCACAAAACGAAGGCGTGGATGCCATTTTGGCAATTGGCGGCGGCTCTGTAATTGATGAGGCAAAATCTATAGCCGCAGGATTTTATCTGGATAATCTTTGGGCAAGCTTCGAAAGAGAAGCTGAAATCAAAAATGCTTTGCCCATTTTTACTATCTTGACTATCTCCGGCACAGGCTCGGAAATGAATCCCTTTGCAGTGCTTACTAATGAAACTTCGAAGAAAAAATGGAATATTGGCTCGCCTGTACTCTATCCTAAAGTAACAATAATCGACCCCGAAGTGCAAATGTCGCTTCCTTGGCATCAGACTGTCAATGGCGGAATTGATGCGATAAGCCACACTATGGAATTCTATTTTGCAGCGACTGACCAAGAAATGGCAAGCTCCATAGGCGAGTCGATTATCAAAACCGTTATCCGTTCGCTTGACACCTTGCAAACAAAGCCGGATAATTATCCAGCTCGTGCTAATTTAGCTTGGGCTGCAACTCTTGCACTTAATGGAATAGCTGGCTCGTCCATCGTTGGTGAATGGTCTGCTCACCGCATTGAACACGGCATAAGCGCCTTACATCCCGAAGTAGCTCATGGTGCTGGTTTAGCAATTGTTTTTCCAGCTTGGATAGAATATACAAAGAACACCAATTCGCCACAATACAAAAGATTTGCCCGCGAGGTCTGGAATTGCGACACTATCGAAGATGCAATCGTAGCAATGAAAGAAAAATTTGCAGCTTGGGGCGCGCCAGTTTCGCTAAAAGAATTGGGTATTCAGCGGTCAGAAATTGAAAAGATTGCCCACAATGCTGCTCAATTAGGTGTAGTGGGCAATCTCTATTCGCTAAACGAAAAAAATATGAGGGAAATTTTAGAGATAGCGTATTAATTATTTGGTAAATTCAGAAATTTGTCGTAATTTTGTGTTCTGAAAATTTAAGATTTGGGTCAAGTCCCACACGGCTATGACGAACCTAACTCCGCCAGGTCCGGAAGGAAGCAACGGTCGGTATGTTCATAGAGCGTAATGGTCAACTTGACCCTTTTTTTATTCTACCGCGACCCCTGCTTCCTTCTTTCGATTTGCTTACCACGTATAAATAAATTGCCCGTAAACGCCACGTTTGTTGTGAACGCCCAAGCCTAAAGCAATGTAATCACTAACTTGATAATTAGCTCCGCCGCCAAAAGTCATGCCTGAGGAATTTTCTACTTTATAACTATATTTCTGTCCAGAAGAGACTTCTTCAGCTAAAACTGAATCTTGTTGCGTAAAGAAACCGACGTTTGCAAAAAATGTATATGGATAGAAATAATCCAAATGGAATCCAGCGTCGAAAGTAACGATGATACCGCTATATGTTTTTTCTGAATAGCCAGAAGGCAACGGTTGGTTTGGTGTGAAAATCAATCCCACCGGAGGCTGAGTTGAGTAATTTGGAATATCCGTCGCAAAGCCTGCGAGACCTACCGTAAGACTTGCGAAAGAATATCTAAAGCCAATGCCTGCGCTTAACCCATTTGCACCCGTACCGATGTCGATATTAATTGCTTTGACCGGAAGATAATCCTCCTCATCGGATTGAGCGAATAACGTTTGGTTTAAGCTTATTAAGCCAATAGCGACAATTATAAAACTGCCCAAAAGTAAATGTAATTTTGTTTTCATAATGAATTCCCGATTTTGTTAAACAATACTAAATGTTAATATACTGATTTTTTTTAATAAAAAATAACTTTTTTACTCATTTATTTAAAATTCATTACCGCCCAAGTGTTTATTTTGTTTAAATTCTTTATATATAAAGAGCAATTCATTGAGTATCATTGCAGTAGCACCCCAAAGCTTTTCTTTTTTTGAAACATCCCAACATGGTATTTCTATCTCGTTCTGATTCATTGTTCTTGTTTCAAACTGAATATTTGTTTCATTAGACAAATATTCAATATCAATCGAAAAAACTTCTTCTACTTCGTCAGGATTTATGATAAAATTATTACTCAATAAATGAGATACAAAAGGATAAATCATCGAGTTCGAAGGCGGCACGAAAATTGGCGAAAGAGCTGCAATAAAAGACATATCTTCGCCAACTATCCCGATTTCTTCCCAAGTTTCGCGTCGGGCTGCTTCGAGAGGTGTTTCGCCCAGCTCGAGCCTGCCTCCGGGGAAGCTTATTTGCCCTTTGTGGTTGTTCAGTTTTGAGCTTCGCAATGTAAAAACTATGTCGAACGAATTAGAGTTATTTTCGATAAGCAAA
>JBBRJR010000230.1:0-3992 GCA_038218865.1 Kapaibacterium sp. (SeqCode)
TGCCTTTAAGCCCGCGTACCGGGCCAAAGGGTCGGGTTGATCTTGACCTCGTCAATGCTCAACAGGCACGCAGGGTATTGGATCGATTGGTGGGTTTTGAATTATCAGAATTATTGTGGAGAAAAATAAAAAATTACGACCAATATATCCCAAAATGATAAATTCATTTTACTCGTGATGCCTTAATCTTGTGAGATGATTGAATCTATCGTCAATTTCAGTCCTTCGGGGAAAGGCATCGCGGGCAACCAGCCGAATCTTTTTGAAAGCAATTCCGATGATAAAGAACTTCGCATTTGTTCGCCGATTTTTTGAGTGCCAAATAAAGGCTCCAAATTTGAATTCATTATCCTTTTGATTTCATCGTAAATGTATTGGACGGTTATTTCTATACCTGTCCCAACATTGAATATTCCTTCAATATCAGCACTTAAAGCCAAAACATTGGCACTAACCACATCGTCGATAAATATGTAATCGCGAGTGATACTGCCGTCGCCGTTGATAGTCGATTGCTTGCCATTTTTCATATTATCGATGAAAATAGAAACAACGCCGGCTTCGCCTTTGGGGTTTTGGCGCGGTCCGTAAACGTTGCCATAGCGGAGGATAGTATGTTTTATGTCAAAATTCGAACTGTAATACAGCAAATATTTTTCTATTGCTAATTTAGCTATGCCGTAGGGTGAGCAAGGATTTAGCTCGTGAGATTCGGGTGCTGGATGAGTGAATTGGTCGCCATAGACAGTGCCACCCGACGAGGCAAAGATGATTTTTTTTACGCCCGAATTTTTCGCGGCTTCGAAAACGCTGAGGCTGCCGATTATGTTATTATGTGCGTCATGTCTTGCGTCATCTACTGAATGGCGGACATTCATTTGAGCTGCTTCGTGGCAGACCAAATCAAACTTTTCAGCATTGAAAATAGAAGCGAGGCGAGGGTCGTTTGAATCTACATTATAAAATTTTGCATTTTTATTTATATTTTCTTTTAGGCCCGTAGAAAGATTGTCGATTATTACTACTTCGTGCCCTAATTCAAGATATTTGTCCACAGTGTGAGAACCAATAAAGCCGGCACCGCCGGTAACGCAAATTTTCATTTTTCACCAATTTGTTTCGTCAAAAAAGCAAATATAATAAAAAATAAGTAATTATTAGCTTTTCGGCTCTTCTTCACTATGAATTTTTTCCAAAATGCCAGACAATAGAAACAATACGCCACCCAATAGAATAATATACATGAATCCGTTGGTCATCTGAGCTATTGTCATAAACAAAATTGTGGAAACAAAGCCAATCGCTCCGCCCAATATTTGCTTGAACCAAGCAAATATAAAACCTACAAAAATAAAACCAAAAGTGATAAATAGTGTTATTTCGTGGCTTGTCAGCGTGCGGGGGTGGGGCATTTCGCTGAATGCGGATAATACAGCAAATACGAATAAAAAAACGCTTATCAAGCGAGCAGCCCATTTGGTTATTAATATTGTTGCTTTCATAATCTTTACAATTAAAAAAAAGTGTTTGCCAAAAAATAAAAATTTTCAAGCAAACACTTTTGGAAAAATATTATTTAGCTGTAGTTGCAGTCATAACTCTTGTTTTTAGTTCGCTATCTAAAAAGAAAAGCCCGCCCTTGGAGTCGCCGATTAATCTAATTCTTTCTAAAATCTCGCTCGTAGTTGCTTCTTCCTCAACTTGCTCATCGATAAACCATCGGAGCATACTTGAAGTGGCGTGATCTTTCTCTTGGAAAGCCAAATCTGCAAGGTCGTTAATCCAACCGGTAACGAGTTGCTCGTGGTGAAGGGCATCTGAGAAGGCGTCTTCTGGCGATGACCATTCGTTTTTAGGTGCTGCGATATTTCCTATGCTAACCTTGCCGCCGCGATCTAATATGTAATCAAAAAATTTCAGAGCGTGAATCATTTCTTCTTCGGCTTGGATGTGCATCCAATTTGCAAAGCCTTTTAGATTAACAGTAGAATAATAAGCTGCCATAGATAGGTACAAGTTTGACGAATACATTTCTCTTACGATTTGCTGATTTATAGCGTCTTCAATAGTTTTCTTAATCATAAATATCCTAATTTATTGTGAATGTAAATTTAATCAAAACGACGATTTAGTAATAGATTATTGTAATAAAATCGCCAAAAACTAAAATTTTTTTAACATATAAATATCTTGTAATAAGAGAGTTATAGGTGAGTATTATAATCATACACAGCAAAAGATATAATTTCCATCATCATGTATAATTATAAAAAAAACTTGCTCTCTTTTGAGCTAGCCAACGGCGCTCTGAAAAAAGCAAGTATTTTTCATTAATACATATATTGGGAAAATCAATTAGAATTGAAAATTGGCGATTCTTTGACGTTTCCGTAACCGCGAATGTCAAGTTCAGGAATGTCGGGGTTCGATGTTTTCATTTTTACATTTGCATTTAGGTAACCAATTTTTTGTGGTTTTAGCGTAGCATCCAATTCAATTTCTTCGCCCGGTTTGATTGAAACTTTTCCGTTCAAGTTAATTTTTAAATTATCTGGTTCTACTCTGAAATCCGATAGAGTGATAGTCTCTTTCGTGTTGTTTTTCAAAAATACTTTTGTGGAGGATTCCGAGCCGACGGTTAATTTATCAAAAGCAAAATAAGAAGTAGGCTTTATTTCTATGGGTCTGATTATATTTGCTTTTAGCGAAACAGTTTTTACTGATTGGCTTGCGTCGTTGGAGTTAATTCTAATTGATTTATGTAATTTACCGGAAGATGACCCCATATTGAGTGTAACTTTCATCGTGGTTGCTTCGCCGGGAGCCAGTTCATATTTGCCCAAAGGAGCGGTAGTACAACCGCACGTCGGCTTTACTTCCGATATTTTTAGCAATTCATTGCCAGTATTTTTGATTTCAAGTGTAGCTGTAAGTGGGTTGTCTTTTGGGGAAACATCCTTCCAATCGTAAGTATCGCCGCCGTTGATGGTTAGTTGTGGCTGAGCAAGCAAAGTAAATGCGCTCGAGATTATCATAAATGAAAGCAAAAATAGCTTTTTCATATCATTACCTTAAAATTAATTTAATTTCTTTATTTACTTGAAAAGTATAAAAAATTAGAAAAACACAGAATTAACAACGATTTCGATAAATATCTATTGTAAAAACAATGATTGTTTGAAATTGCATTTTTTTTTAATAAATTGCGTCTTGATAAAAATATAATGTCATAAATATATTTGTAGTTTTTGGTATAAGATGAAATATATAAACATAATTTTAATATTATTTGTGCTTTCAGCAGGTAACGCATTTGCTGAGCTTTCCGGAGAAATATATCCCACTTCGGACAGTACATTAAAAATAATAAATATGGGACCTGTTTACTTTGGCGACACGGGCTATACGTCTTTCTTTTTGAAAAATACGGGCGACGGCACCTTACGTATGTTAGATGTATCGCCATCGTTAGAGTTTTTTGCAAGCCCTTTTGCTTTGACGCCCTTTGAATATTTGCGGTTTACTGCTGCTTCGCCGGCGCTGCCATTTAATTTGGTTTATGATACTCGAATGAGCGAAACTCTCGTTATCCGCTATACATCGCAAATTGATACAATTGGCGAGCCACTTGGCAGAAAAGAATCAATGCTTCGCTTGGGCTTGGTAAATCCAAACGACACGACGGAAGTTATAGTGCAGGATACTTTTAGACTTATTGTCCGCAAGACAGCAAAATTCGTCGAAGGGTTCGAGGCAGTTTTAAATATCGATACCGTTTTGGTGGATTCTGATTACGAAGCAGTGAAAAATTATTTGGTCAGAAACACTCAAAACGTTTCGCTCCCGATTGTCGATGCCAAAGATTCTCTATTAAGTCAGCAAGGCTCTTATAAAGAATTTTACTTTGAGCAAAAGAATTTTCCAATTAATATTTTGTCAAAAGTATCAAATATTCCTTGGGCAATAACTTATAAACCTCGTGATTTGGGCAG
>JBBRJR010000231.1:0-3973 GCA_038218865.1 Kapaibacterium sp. (SeqCode)
AAAAGTCCAAACTCAATATTTTTTCAAATTGCTCGGAGACGTCGCCCCAATTAATGACATTAAAAAATGCGTCCAAATAATCGCCGCGTTTATTTTGATATTTCAGATAATATGCGTGTTCCCAGACATCGACGACCAAAAAGGGAATAGAAATCCATTGGCTTAAATTTCCGTGCTTTTCAGCAGTTAAAATTACGAGCTTATCAGCAACGGGTTCGTAGCAAAGTAGCCCCCAGCCGGAGCCTTCGACCGACGCCGAGGCTTTTGCGAAGTATGTTTTGAACCTATCGAACGAGCCAAAGGATTTATTGATGTAGCTTTCTAAGTTTTTGCTACGAGAGCCTTGCTTTGGGCTCATGTTATTCCAAAAAATCGAGTGCAAAAAATGCCCGCCGCCGTGGAAGGACAGCTCCCGCTCCCAATGTTTGATAAGTGCGAAATCTGAATTATCTTGCGCCTCGGCAATTTTTTTTGTTGCGTTGTTCAGCCCGTCCACGTAGCTTTGGTGGTGCTTGCTGTGGTGCAGCGTCATAGTTTTTGTATCAATATGTGGCTCCAAAGCATCGTAGGGATAGCCCAGCGCGGGCAACACATATTTGCCGCCGGCTTCAGCGGATTTGTCGAGTCCCAAAATATTTTTATTCTCCGCTTTTAAAAATGACGGAGCCGCCATAACTGCTGCCGAAACAGCTGTTGTCTTTAAAAAATCTCGTTTATTCATTTCGTCCTCAAAAAAATTATTAAAAAAAGTTTCCGGTTTACGGTTTCCAGTTATCAGTTGCCAGTTGTCAGTGAAAGGCATTTCTGAACCATTGATTACGCTGATTTATTTGATTAAGAATGATTAAGAAATATAACCGTTGGCGCCTGTTCCTCTTCGTAGGGGTGAACTGCTGTTCGCCCGAAAATAATGTGTTAAGCGTTCGCCCAATATTGCTTGTCCAAAATTCGTTGGGAAATTTCAAGAATTGCCCTACAGCGATAACGAATTGACTTAACGTTAGACTGGGCGAACACATAGGTTCGCCCCTACGGGAATTAGCAGCCCTTCTTTCCCGCAGCCTAATCCCTAATGCCCAAAGCCCAACGAACTCCATAGAAGTTAATATCTGGTAGAAGTCAATAATTTCCAATTTTTCATTAGATGTGGCTGTCTAATAAGTTAAGTTCAAAATTTAGAAATAACCAGCGAAATCTGAATTTGTCTATATCGCGTAGCGATAATATTATGGTAACAGTGCAATTAAAAGTAAGTTACTTACTCCGTAAGAGTTATATATAATCGCTACGCGATAAATGTTTTTTTTAATTTTTATGTATTACCATAATTAAATCGCTACGCGATAAGAAAAATATATTATTTAAACGTATTTCTATCAAAACATAACTTATCGAAATAGCCACATCTGAACCAGCTCTGTCTTTCACCAGAAACTGACGACCATTCTTTCCCACATCCCAATGCCCTCAGCCTATTTACTTTTCCACTTTCCACTGTTTAGACGCTCTCAATTAATGAATATTTTTAATTGTTTAGTGAAGTCTAATATATTTTAATTTATTGAATTTTCTCTCGAATGTTTATTTGAGTTTGAAAATATTAAAAAAATGATTATGTTCGTAAATGAATATTTGTAACTTATGAAAAATACTATTTAATAATCTATACAAAAAAGTAAAACGATGAAGAAAATTTTGATAACCGGAGCTTTGGGCCAAATCGGCAGCGAGCTAACTATGGAACTTAGAAAAATTTATGGCGGTAAAAACGTTATCGCTTCTGACTTAAGACCGAAAGCGCCCAAACACATAGAAGACAGCGGGCCCTTCGAAGTCGCCGACGTTACAAAGCAAGAAACTGTCAGACAAATCATCTCCAAATACGACATTGACACTATATTTCACCTAGCGGCGATACTTTCCGGCACCGGCGAAAAAGACCCTGCTCTTTGCTGGAATGTCAATATGAACGGCACAATAAACGTATTGGATTTGGGCGTTAAGTTTGGGCTCGAAAGGATTATTATTCCCAGCTCTATGGCAGTATGGGGGACAGGCATACCTAAGGAAAATGTACCGCAGGACAGCGTTTTGAGGCCCACGTCTATGTACGGCGTAACAAAAGTAGCAGGCGAGCGGCTTTGCGATTACTACGTAAAAAAATATAATTTAGACTGTCGTGGCTTACGTTATCCTGGAATTATTTCCCACGAGACATTACCTGGCGGCGGCACAACTGACTATGCAGTCGAAATATTTTACGAAGCGATAAAAAATAAAAAATATACTTGTTTTTTGAGCGAACACACGATGCTCCCGATGATGTACATGCCAGACTGCATAAAAGCTACTATAAATTTGGCAGAAGCGGATTACTCGAAGTTATTACACCACAGTGATTACAATGTGTCAGCTATCAGCTTTACGCCTGAACAATTAGCTGACGAAATTAAAAAATATATTCCTGAATTTGAAATTATATACAAGCCAGATTTCCGGCAAGTGATTGCTGATTCTTGGCCCCATACGATTGATGACTCCGCAGCACGCGCTGAATGGGGATGGAAGCCATCTTTCGACATTCATTCTATGGCAAAAGACATGATTGAAAAACTAACAGCAAAGCACAAGCAAGGGCTTATATAGGCGAAAAAATGGTATTTTCCGAATTGTTGATCAAGTATCCTTACAAGGCAATTTGGCAAGTTGCAAATTTATTTCGTAAGGAAAAAAATGTGCAATTTTTTGTTGCCGAAGAGCTTGATTATGCAGTTTTCCGAAATGTGCGGAAGCATTTGCCGAATATTGAACTTATTGCAAAAAATCGGAAAATCCAAAATATTTTGCTTGCAAAGTATAATGAAAAGTCGCGGATCTATCCGGCATTTCCAAACGTGGTGATAATGGCTCGGCACGCTTTGCATTATTTTCCAGAAGAAAAAATAAAAAAAATCGGAATGCGGCACGGGCCCTACCATTTCAAAGATTTTATTTCTCCGAAAAAATACAATCGTTTTGATATGTTTTTGCTGACTTCGGATACTGAAGTTCAAGAAGCCCAAGCGATTGGCATTACGAGTGGCGTTACGGGCGGATTTCCCAAAAGTGATTCGCTTTTTCAAAATATATCTTTAACGGATATTAAAGAAAAAAAAATCAATAACAACAAACCCGTTTTATTATTTTCATCAACTTGGAATAAATCTGGGCTTGCGGGCGTTAATTTTTGGTACGATAAACTTCATTTATTCACCGAGAAATACAACGTTTTCGTTACTCTGCACCCGTGGGTTAGCGCCGAGTATGTCGAAAAAATACGTCAAACAGAAGATGTGCATTTCATCGGCAATGCTGATTTGACCGACTATTTGCTGCTTGCTGATGTACTCATTAGCGATACCAGCTCAATCATTGCCGAATATTTCCTACTCGACAAGCCTGTGGTAACCTTCGAAATCGAGCAGCAGGGCAGACTTTCGCAAGCAATTATAGATATGCTCGCCGAGGCTACTCTAAGGATTAAAGATATTGATGAATTGGATGCAGCTATAACAAAAGCGTTGCAGAATCCAGCGGAATTATCGACTGAAAGAAAAAAATACGTTAGACGCATGTTTGCTCCAGATTTAGGCAATCACGGACTTTTAGCGGCAACAAAAATTGCTGAATTTGTGAATGGATGTTAGGGAAAATAGTTGTCGGTTTGTGGTGTTCAGTTTCCAGAGTTTTAGTGACTTGGGCAGAAATAGTTTGCCACATTTGAATATAGGCGTTTTTTACCGAAAACAAATTCACCTCACCCCGACCCTCTCCATAAATGGAGAGGGAGGAAGAGATGATAGAATTGTAGAGGCTTATGAGATTGAAATTTCAAGTTTTTTCACCTTCTTCAAAGGAGAGTTATGTCGCTTGAATAAGGAAATATAGGTTTGAATGAACAATGTGCTGACACTTAAATTTTTAAAAACCCCCC
>JBBRJR010000232.1:0-3929 GCA_038218865.1 Kapaibacterium sp. (SeqCode)
CAAGCGCACGAAAGTGGGTGAAAACACAAAAATTTACCTCTATCGCCGATTGTTATGAACATCTAAGAAAAGACGGCTTTAAGATATATTCAACGCATTTGGAAAAAGATGCGATATCGCTTTATGATTTGGACTTGACACTGAAAACGGCGCTTGTTTTTGGCAATGAGCACGCGGGAGTTTCCGAAGAAGCGGTAGAGCTGGCAGATGGGAATTTTCTAATCCCGCAAATTGGCATGATACAAAGCCTAAATATATCCGTTGCTTGCGCCGTCAGCGTTTACGAAGCGTTCAGGCAGCGAAACCAAGCTGGCAGTATTGAACAAAGCCAATTTAGAGGAGATATTTTAGAACAAGAAGTAAAAAGCTGGCTTATGAAATAACTCTTTTGGGGCTTAGTACAAAAATAATAATCAGGCGATGCCCAAATATGTTTTGTCTATGTTGTGCTTTTCTGCCATAGATTGCCGTAAGAACATGTATTTATCGGATTTCAGCTGCGGGTCTTCTTCTACTATTTCCTCAGCTATACTTTTTGCTGTGATGATTATATCCTTATCTTTGATCAAGTCGGCATACTTAAACTCCGGCAAACCAGCTTGGCGAGTGCCGAGCATATCGCCGGGCCCGCGTAATTTCATATCGACTTCCGATATTTCAAAGCCATCGGTAGTGCGCTCCATCGTTTTCAAGCGAACAACAGCAGAAATACGTTCGTTTTCGCCATCCAATCCTGTTTTCATTTTATATTTGAAATTATCCTTAGTCATTAAAATGCAATAGGATTGATCCGAGCCTCGGCCGACACGTCCACGTAACTGGTGCAGCTGTGAAAGCCCGAAGCGCTCAGCATTTTCGATAAGCATAACGCTTGCGTTCGGCACGTCGATACCTACTTCTATGACAGTTGTAGAAACTAATATGTCGAATTCTTTATTCAAAAAAGAGTTCATCGCGGCTTCTTTTTCGTACCAATGCATTTGCCCGTGCAAAAGCCCGCATTTGAAATCCGGAAATATTTCTTCCTTTATTATCTCAAAATGCTCGGTGGCTGCTTTCAACTCTAATTTTTCTGATTTTTCGACCAGCGGAAATACGATATAGGCTTGGCGTCCAGCTTTAAGCTCGCTTCGGATATGCTCATAGACTGCGTCGCGGTACTCGTCGAATTGCACTTTTGTTTTTATCGGCTTGCGGTTTTTAGGCATTTCATCTATTATCGAAACCTCCAAATCGCCATAGACTGTCATTGTTAAGGTGCGTGGAATGGGCGTAGCGCTCATTACCAATATATGCGGGCTAGTGTGTTCCTCGTCGAATGATTTCGCCGCAAGGCGTATTAGCTCAGCCCTTTGGGCTACGCCGAACCTGTGTTGCTCGTCGATGATAACGTAGCCCAGCCGCCGGTATTCTATTTCATTTTGGAAAAGCGCATGTGTGCCGACAATTACATTCGCCCTGCCGCTTTGTATTTCTTCCAAGACCTCGCGCCTTAGCTTGGTTCGTTGCCCGCCGACGAGTTGGACAATTTTAATTTCACCGGCAAAATTCTTTTCGAAGTAATTTTTCAATGTGAAATAATGCTGCTCGGCGAGTATTTCCGTCGGTGCCATAAATGCTACTTGCAGACCTGCGTCGATAGCCATCAGCATTGTAAATATAGCGACAATTGTTTTGCCCGAGCCGACATCTCCTTGCAAAAGCCGATTCATATTTTTGCCAGAGCGGAAGTCAGCGTCAATTTCGCGAAGTACGCGCTTTTGGCTTTGGGTCAGCTCGAACGGTAGGTTTTTAAATAGCTTACGAGCAGAGCTGCTCTTTTTGTCGATAACAATTCCCTTTTCCGTTTGCTTTATATAATTTTTCTTCATGGAAATAAGTAGCTGATAATGCAATAGTTCCTCGAATTTCACGCGGTAGCGAGCAAGCTCGAGCTGCTTCATATTTGCTGGAAAGTGCAAAGCGTGGACAGTTTCGCGTATCGGCGGCAGATTAAATCTATCAAGCACCGAAAAGTCCAAAGTTTCTCTAAAATGGAAATCCCCGCGTTCAAAAATAGTCTTGATGATTTTGCGAATATTTGGTAAATTAATTCCACTTCTACGCATTTTTTCGCTTATGCGGTATTTGGGCAATATCTTGCCACTGCTGTACTCTTCGGCTTCTTCCTGCTCTATTATTTCAATTTCAGGATGTGAGAAAGTAAGCATACCTTTTGGGTCCAATTCAGGCATGCCGCTGACTACCAAAACGCTGTCCACACTATATATTTTATCGAAATATTCCACCATATTGAAGAAAACTAACTTTGCTGGCGTATTAGAGCCATCAGTTAAAGTGATACTCAGCAGTTTTCTATTTTTGCCGTAAACATATATGCTTTTATGCGTTATGCGGCAAATAGCAGTTATTTCGCGTTTAAAAACAAAACCTAAAATCTTTTGCGTTTCGTCTTGTTCTTCGTAAAGCAAATCAGATTTTATCTTAGCGAACGGAGTGGCGCTTTCTCTATCGATGTAAGATTTAGGCAAATACATAACGAGGTCTTTTTGAGTAATTATGCCTTCCTCGGCAAAAGCCTCAGCTTTTTTGGGCCCGACGCCTTTGATATACATCAAATCGGATAATATTTCTTTGGTTTCTTTCATTTAATTCAAAAATAAATAAAAAATTTGCAAAAATCATTATATTTTGGTAGATTATTTTTATTTTGCTAAATTATTGGCATAATATTTACATATTATAAATATTATTAATGACAAAGAAATAAAGTATTTATGAATAATAGACGTGATTTTGTAAAAACCATTGCTACTGCCGCCTTCTTAGGTGCAGCAGGAAGGTTATACGCTGCGGATAATAATTTGGCTACGACCGCTCTACCGAGCGAGCTAAGCGCTCATCCCTTGCAGGCAGGTGAAGTGCCATTTATGTCCAATCGTATAGTTCCGGCGGGTTTGAAAAAAGGGGATACAATAGCTATAGCGTCGCCTGCCAGCCCGATAAGCTCTTGGAATGTCCGCGAAAGCGTCTCAGCACTTGAAAAACTCGGATATAAAGTAGAATTAGGAAAAATTATCAAGCATCAAAATAATTCCAACCGCTATTTGGCTGCATCAGACGACGAAAGAGCCGAAGAGCTTATGGAGCTTTTTGCAAGGAAAGACGTTAAAGCAATCATAACCGGACGCGGCGGCTACGGCGTTATGCGAATATTGCCAAAATTAGACTACGACGTAATCAAAGCCAACCCAAAAATAGTAATTGGATTCAGCGACATAACTGCCTTGCTTTTGGCTATATACGCCAAAACTGGGATAGTTGCATACCACGGACCTGTTGCAAGCACAAGTTTTAATGCTTTTACGATTGAAAACCTAAATGCAGTCATCGCAAACGAAGCGTATAAAAACAATTTCAGCATAAACATTCCGGAGATGCGAACCATAAACAAAGGCTCAGCCGAAGGAATCGTGCAAGGCGGGAATTTGCGAATGATAGCCAGCACGATGGGTACGCCCTACGAAATCGATACAACGAACAGCATACTATTTTTGGAAGACGTTTCCGAGCATGCTTATGAGGTCGATAGGATGCTAACGCAACTAATTATTGCTGGGAAATTCGATACATGCAAAGCGGTTGTGTTTGGTAAATTCAAGAATTTGAATACGCGTAAGTCGTTTTATCCTAATCGGGGATTGACTATTATGGAAGTAATAAACGAATTATTTGTGCCGATGAAAATCCCCTGCGTTCTGGAATTTCCTTTTGGTCACGTTACGAGCAAAGTAACGCTGCCACTCGGCATACGTGCTTCGATAGCTGTCATCAGATCCAGCTTCAGGATCTTCAGCAGGCTGGCTAAACCGTTTAGCCGTCCATACTGGATCATTGCAAAAAGTGCAGATATCACGAACACCATGATG
>JBBRJR010000233.1:0-3830 GCA_038218865.1 Kapaibacterium sp. (SeqCode)
GGTCGGGGTGAGGTTCTTTCTTCCTCCCTCTCGATTCATGGAGAGGGTCGGGGTGAGGTCAATTGGGCGTTCGCCTTTCAATTGGGCGGGTTTGGAACCCGCCCCTACAAATATCGGGCGAACCATGGTTCGCCCCTACGGTTTTCATTCGTAATTCGTAATTCGTAATTCGTAATTCGTAATTCGTAATTGTAAATATCTATCTCATCAAAAATCCGTATTCATATACTTTTGGCTCGATTTTCTTGCCTAAGGCTTTTAGCTTTTCGCGCAAAGTGGCGATTAATATACTATATTGCGCGTCCGTGCTTTTGTTGTTCATTTTGCCTGCGGCGTTGCGCCCTTGGAAATGCTCGCGAATGTCGTAGAGCGAAGCGTTAGGGTTGGAGGCGGGCTGGGCGTGGTAGTATCGCCAAAGCTCTCTGCCGGCGGCGAAAACATCTTGTGCCGTTTCGGAGAAGACGAGCGGCTCAGTGCGGGTTTCGGCTTGAAAAAGCTCGGTATGTTCCAGATGTGCCACACCTTCGAGGTGTGGCACATCTAAAGCCGATGGCACATTTGCTACTGTTCCTTTAATAAACTTACTCATAAAATTGCTGTCGAACTTCTCGCGGGAGTTGACTTCTTTCTCGGTGAATGGTATCCAGTGGTTAGTGCCTTCGCTGGAAGTAATGCGGTTTTGCCCGTGAAACAAAGCGAAAGCAAGACAATCATTTTGAAACTCAGTATCTGCTTTCCAGCCATCATTTGGATACAAAAACTGATCACGATCGTTGAGCCAAGTGGCGTCAATGCACTTTCGCACAGCAAAGCAAATTGAAACTTCAAATAAATTTCTATCAAAAATTGCAATTCCTCTTGAAACTGAAATTTGTTCTTTATTGTTAAGAATTCCTATAATTCTATTGTGTTGGAACGAATTCCTTGTGCCACCTTCAAACCAACCTATATATTTATCACCCTTTATTTTAAAAGAATTTACCCATTGGCTAATATATTTTTCATCTTTAAAAGAATAGAATCCATGCTTCCCAAAATAAATGCCTGCTTTATCATAAACATCAGCTTCAATTTTTTCAAAACTTTCTTTTATCTCAGTTTTCCAAATTTTAAATCCTATTGGAAAACTTCCACTTACGTTATCAAAAGTATCGGCAGGGGCTACAAAACATTTTTCTAATTTTGCAATAAAATAACTACGAAAAGTTTTAAAATTAGAAGCAGAGAGAGTTTTCAACTTCGAAAACTCTGCTATAACACAATCGGGAATTTCATTATATATCCTGATTAAAAACTGAGCAAACAATTCACGATTAGCAACTTCTAATTGATTTGCATATTTATCATGAATTCTATTTAAATTAACTCCGGTTTTCTTACCCGCAATTTCCGCATACGGCGGATTGATATATATAACAAGCTTCTTCCGTTTTTCGGGGTCGTTAATTATATTTTGCAGTGGCAGCGGCAATTTCGTAAAGTCGTCGTTGAGGAAGTCGAATTGAAAGATATGTTCTTCGAGCAGATTAGCTCCATTTTTGATACGGTCGCGCATCACTTCCACGTCCTGCCTATCGAGTGTGGAAGCCCAAATATTGTATTTGTTCGTAAGCCCCGTAAGCAAGTTCCCAGTGCCAGCAGCACAGTCCCACACGTAATATTCGTCTTGCCAATCAACGCCCAGCACGTCAGTCAGGTATCTTTGCGAAAGCTCCACCCATTTGAGCGGCGTAAAAAAGCTGCCCTTTCGTTCGCGGACGTCCTGAGGCACGAGCAAATCCCGCCGTGCAACTATGTATTCCCAATATTCTTCCTTTGGCGGTCGCTCGTATTTGTTCCAAAACTGAGTGTGTGCCTTTTGGTTGTCGTTGAACGTAGCGCTCATCGAGCTGAACATACCCATTTCGTTGATTTTTCTGTCGAGCTCGTAGTGGTCTTTTTTGAGCAAGACGAATAGCTTGTCTTTGAGCGATTCATTTTCGAGCGAGAGCAGGTCGGCGAGGTAGAAATCGCCGTCGATAAGCCCGCCTTTCTTGGCTATGTCCCAATTGACGGCGATAGTCGGTTTGACGGCAATGAGCCATTTTGTGTATATCACCATGAAATTATTTTTGTCAATTAGTATCTTGGAGGTGCTGGATTTGCCGAGTATGAAATTGGCTTTGACAAAGGCTTTGCAGTCCTTTTCGTCGCTATCGAAATTGAATAGCAGGGAATTGTCCGCAATGGTTTGGGTAACTTTGTCCAGCACTAACTTGAACTCTTTAGTTTCGTGATTGGACGGGGCGACGCTCCAATTGAAGTCATTGATATAGAACACATCGTGAATATCGTTGTAGGGGACGAATGCGATTTTTTCTGCATCGAACGCCCCGAGGAATGCCGGCGGCAGGAATTTATCGAAAGTGCGAGCTTTGCCGATGGTCAGGATTAGCTGAACGATAGATTTGTATATGTCGGACTTACCGCGTTTTGCCTCTGCCCAAAGCAGAGATTCCGTTTCAAATATGGACGCCTGATTTTTGATTTTCTCGGGCAGTGTCACGCAAAAATCAACATTGCCGATAATGCGAGTGCAATCGAAGCTATGGAACAGCTCGGCAGCAACTTTATTTTTCAGTTCTTCTTCACGAATATTTAGGTATTGCATAATATGGAGGAGTTATTATTTTATGTTATTTAAATGGTTTTAGCAAGAAGTGCCACACTATCTAAGTGCAGCACTTCAAAAATTAAACTATAATCTCATAAACTGATGTCTTTCTTCTTGACAGCCACCATCTTCTTGCTGCCACCTGAAAGCTATTCTTCCGGAGTGGTTTCTCTCATGCGATAGCCGACGCCGCGAATGCTTTGGATTAGCGGCTTGGAATCATCTTTTTCGATTTTCGAGCGAAGGCGTTTGATGTAAACGTCGATAATGTTGCTTTCGGGGTCAAAATTATGTTTCCAAACGTGCTGCGTAATCGTAGAACGGCTTAGTATGCGGTTTTTATTGCGCATCAAGTACTCGAGCAAAGCGTATTCTTTCGTTGTAAGTTCGATTTCTTTTCCGCTGCGGTACGCCAAGTGCGAGACTGTATCCAAGACTAATTCGCCGCACCGCAATTTTGTTGATTTTTCGGGGCTTGACCGCCGCAAAATAGAACGCAGGCGAGCCGCAAGCTCTTCGAAGCTAAATGGCTTCGGCAGGTAGTCATCGGCGCCTAAATCCAAGCCGGTTACGCGGTCTTCAGTTGTGCCGCGAGCAGTAAGCATAAGCACAGGCGTAGTTACGCCCGCGTCTCGCATTTCTTTGAGTACAGTGAAGCCGTCTTTGCCCGGAAGCATTACGTCGAGCAAGATAGCGTCGAAATGGTTGTTCATCGCCATTTCCATACCGGCAACGCCATCGCCGGCTGTCTCAACTATATAGCGTTCTTCTTCAAGCCCATGCTTAATGAAGTTGGCTACTTTTCTTTCATCTTCGACTACAAGGATTCTCATGCAATCTCCTTAATATTTATTTGTAATGTGTAAGTTCTATCCAATATTTGTCTCCAATTTTGTCTGACAAAAATTATTTTTATTTTTTCATTTATTATTTATTTAATTTACAAAAAAAATTTAATATTCAAACTAATTATTTTCATTAAACTGTAATTTATTAAATTTATTTGCCGATTTATCCTAAACGAGCAGACTCTAAAATTATTTTTATTGCTTATTTTTACATAACGCTTACTTGTATTATTATTTCAAAATGATTTTTCTCATTATTTTCATAATTCATTATATTGTCTTGTCTAAATCAGGTGTCAGAAGTCGGGGATCAGATGTCAGGTGGCAGG
>JBBRJR010000234.1:0-3817 GCA_038218865.1 Kapaibacterium sp. (SeqCode)
GAAAATAGTAATTGTTGCAATAATGCACACTAAAAGAAAACCAAATTATTGGAAAAACAGAGTATAATGCCAGTTGATTCAGTTTTTTCGTTCATATAGCAGTTTAGAGCTTTTTGATATGTAATTCAAATTTTGTAATAATTATGAAAAATATGTTTTATTGCAACGGAAATAGTGTGAATTAATCCAAAAGAAAAATATATGAATCACAATTTCGTTGAAATATATATTAGTTTAATGTTTCAGGAATATAGGCAATGATAAACACTTATCAAATTAAAGCAGATGATATAAATTATGATTTCTTTCAAAATATTAAAAACACCTTTAAAGGCAAAGAAATTGAGATTTCTGTTGATGTTTATGAAAAAACAAAAGTAAATACTAATAGTCTGAGAAATATTGAGATTCTTTTAAAAAGAGTTGAAGATGTAGAAGCCGGCAAAAATTTAATTGTTTTTTCTCCCGAAGAATTTGATAAAATCTTATGAGGAATATAGTTTTTCAAACTGAAGCATTCTTAGAATATTCAGATTGGGCTATTACTGATATAAAAAAATATTCAAGAATCGGAAAATTAATTAAAGAAACAATGAGAGAACCATTTACGGGCTTAGGGAAACCTGAACCTTTAAAAGGAGATTTAAAAGGATATTGGTCAAGAAGAATTGATGATGAGAACAGATTAATTTATAAAGTAGATGGTACTTCTATTACAATAACTTCATGTTTAGGGCATTATTTCAAATAAAAAACTCAACTTTAATTCGTAATTTAATTTTCAAAATCTTTTTTTTACTTACTACAAAAATGGACTTTAACTTTAAAAGCTAAGTCCATTAATTTACTGTCATAAATCATTTTCAATTATCAATTCAAAATTGTCAATTATTTTACATTCCTCGTCGGTATTTGCCGCCAATTTCGTAAAGTACTTGAGTGATTTGTCCCATAGTAGCATATTGAACTGTGTTGAGAAGTTCCTCAAATATGTTACCATTGCGAAGTGCAGTTTCACGCAATTTATCGAGAGCAGAATCTAATTTATCTTCATGAGCTGATTTGAAAGCAACTACCTCATTAATTCTTTGACGTTTTTCCTCATCGCTTGTGCGGATAACTTGCATAGATTCATAAGGATTACTCTCAGATTCACTAAGATAAGTATTCACACCGATAATTGGGTATTCGCCTGTCTGTTTCTGGAACTCGTAATACATAGATTCTTCCTGTATTTTTGAGCGTTGGTATTGAGTTTCCATCGCACCAAGAACTCCACCACGTCGTGATAAACGATTAAATTCCATCAGAACTGCTTCTTCTACCAAATCAGTCAATTCCTCGATTATATATGAGCCCTGATTAGGATTTTCATTCTTCAACATACCAAATTCTTTTGTAAGAATTAGCTGAATTGCCATCGAGCGACGGACTGATTCCTCAGTAGGAGTAGTAACAGCCTCATCATAGGAATTTGTGTGAAGCGAGTTGCAATTATCGTAAAACGCTAGCAAACCTTGGAGTGTAGTACGAATATCATTAAAATCAATTTCTTGTGCGTGAAGCGACCTACCAGAGGTCTGGATATGATATTTAAGTTTTTGACTTTTGTCGTTTGCACCATAGCGGTGTTTCATAGCTACAGCCCATATTCTACGGGCAACTCTACCGATTACTGAATATTCGGGGTCCATTCCATTAGAGAAGAAAAATGATAAATTAGGAGCAAATTCATCTACTTTCAAGCCACGATTAAGGAAATACTCAACATAAGTAAAGCCATTTGCGAGTGTAAATGCAAGTTGCGTTATAGGATTTGCACCTGCTTCAGCAATATGATATCCACTAATTGACAAAGAGTAATAATTCATAATTCTATTTTTAGAAAGATATTCTTGCAAGTCGCCAATCATTTTCATTGCAAAATCAATTGAGAAAATGATTGTATTCTGTGCTTGGTCTTCCTTGAGCATATCAGCCTGAACTGTTCCTCTGATTTTTCGGAAAGTATCAATTTTGAGCTGTTCAACTTCAACTTCTGAAAGAATTCTACCTGACGATTTTGCTTTGTCAAGTTCTCTACGGAAAGCAGTCATAAAGAAAAATGCAACCATAATTGGAGCAGGCGCATTAATGGTCATAGAAACTGACGTAAGTGGGTCTAAAAGGTCAAATCCTTTCATCAATGTATTCATATCATCAATGCTACAAATAGAAACTCCTGCTTCTCCGATTTTGCCATAAATATCAGGTTGTTCGGCAGGGTCTTCTGCATAAAGGGTGATTCCATCAAAAGCGGTGGACAATCTTTTAGCCGAATCATTTGCACAAAGATAGTGAAAACGTTTGTTAGTTCTTTCGGGACTTCCTTCACCAGCAAACTGGCGCTTTGGGTCTTCGGTTGTGCGTTTGAAAGGAAATACTCCAGCAGTGTATGGAAATGAGCCGGGAAGATTTTCTAAATAATGAAAATTCAGCAAATTAGCCCAATCATCATATTTTGGTAGTGCTACCTTTGGAATCATCGAGCCAGAAAGACTTTTGTTGAATAAACCAATTGTGAATTCTTTTCCCATAATAGAATATTTGAGCTCATCTTGGCTCATATCTTCTTTAGTTTTTGCCCATGATTCAATGAATTTTCGCGATTCTTCACTTAATTCGCCATACTTAGAATCGTATTCTTTGTTCAACTCCGATTTTAAATTTCCATCTTTTAAAATCTCTGAAGAAATTTTTAGTGAATATGCTTCTTGAGCAGTTTTGACTTGTTCCAAAACTCGCGATTTATAGTTATGAATAGCTTCGGTAATTTCTGATAAATATGATACACGCTCATTACTCAGTAAGCCGTTGTATCTGTCGAATTTAGTTGGAAGTAATTCAAGAAGTTTATCCTTTACTTCTAAATCTTTATTTCTTTGTTTTACCAATTTAAGCAAATCTGTAAAGAGCCTATTTACGCCAGGATTGTTGAACTGATTACTCGAGCAGGCATATACAGGAATCTCAAGCTCGTCAAGAGGAATAGTTTTATCTACTTTGATGCTCCGATTGCGTAGGAAATGGATTTTAACTTCGCGATAGGCATCTTCCGAGCCGAGTTTCTCAAATTTATTAATAGCTACAAAATCAGCCAAATCAAGCATGTCAATTTTTTCGAGTTGAGAAGGAGCTCCAAATTCCGATGTCATAACATAAACTGATTTATCTGAAATTTCAATAATATTGCTGTCGCCCTGTCCAATTCCGCTTGTTTCGACAATTATAATATCAAATCCACAAGATTTTAATGCCAAAATTGAGTCGTGAAGCCCTTTAGAAATTTCAGATTTACTTTTACGAGTAGCAAAACTACGGAAGAATACTCTGTCATTAAAAGTCTGATTGTACCTGATTCTATCGCCAAGCAATGCGCCACCTGTAGTTGATTTAGATGGGTCAACAGCAAGAACGCCAATTTTTGCGTTTGTGAAAGATAAAAACTTACCGATAACTTCGTCAATCAGCGAACTTTTGCCACTTCCACCAGTTCCGGTAACACCGAGCACAATAGATTTATCTTTGTCATACTTTTGGTAAAGATTGCTTAAATTAATCCTTAGCTCTTCGTCTTCATTGTCTTCTATTACAGTAAGTTGCTTAGAAAGGGAAAGTGGATTATTGCAATCATTTGAAGATATAAGTTCCTCAGAAATCTCGAAAGATTTTCTATACTTTGAAATTTCTTCTTGAACTCTGGCGATGATATCATCAGAAATGCCGTCTATACCAATTTTTTGACCATCAACTGCATGGTAAATCCTTTCAACCCCAT
>JBBRJR010000235.1:0-3807 GCA_038218865.1 Kapaibacterium sp. (SeqCode)
GAACAAATACGTTTATGGCGTCGATTGGCAAACTTTGAACTACATTACTCAGGGCTGCGCCGACGATTGGATGTACCTTGATAATGAAAAGAAAGGCAAAATCCTTTCCTTTACGCCGGAAGTGGGCAATTCGAATGATTATTTCTGGGCAACCGCGGAAAGAATACCCGAGCTGTGCCAAGAGAATTTGCGTATGAACTATGATATTCTGTGGAGTGCAAATTATAATTTCAAAGTGCTGAATTTCGATACTGAAAGCGACGAGCCGGGCGAGTCTTCCTTGCGGCTTGAAATTGCAAATATAGGTCGCGGAATGCCGCCCAAAACCAATTTATTCACAATTCATTCGCTGGACAGCCGGATAACTTTAGATAAAACAGAGCATTACATTACCTCACTTTTAGGCGGCGAAAGCAATATTGCTGAATTTAAACTTAACTCCACTGCTGACTTTCCAAATGGAAGCTATGTCGGCTTTGAAACAAATATAATACAATCTGGCGTATCTCGTAAAGATACTTTTTTTGTAAAGCTCGCAAAACCTGAAAAGTTAGTACTTTACGATACTTCTATGACAGCTTGGAGTTCTAATTTGTGGGGTTCTCTTTATGACAGCACGATAAACAAATATGTCATCTGCGATAGCCCAATTGGAAAATCAACCAACGCTGTGGATAATTATTTGCATTATTCACATTTGATTGATTTAAGCAATTTTCAGCATGCCGAACTCGTCGTTCGCTCCAAATGGTTCATCGAGCAGCAATATGACGGCGGCATCATACAAGTTTCCTCCGATGCAGGCGGGACTTGGAATTCTCTTAACACTTCGCGGATGCACTTAGGGCTGGGCAAATCAAGCACCAAGCAAGAAGCCGGTAAGCATTACTTAGAGGGAAATATATTTGATTACATCAATCAAACAGCTGATTTAGACGCCTTTTGCGGGAAATTAATAGCGCTCCGTTTCGGCGTTTTGACCGATAATTCAACATCATTCGACGGCTGGTTTATAAGCGATGTTTTTGTCAATGGCTACGATAAATATACTTCTATAAATGATGAAAAAACCACTCCGAAGCCACAAAAGTCGATTATTCTACAAAAAGGAAACGACATTTCGTTTGATTCTGCGGTATTAAAACCGTCAGCTTTCTATCTTTGCGACTCTGGTGGCAGGCTGATAATTAGTGGCAAAGCGAGCTTCGGGCAAAACTCAATCGAAACGCATAATCTTCCTTCGGGGCTGTACATTCTTTTAGTTCAAAATGGCACACAATTGGAAGCATTTAATTATTTGATAACCGAATAACAAAATATGAAACTTACGTATCTTTTAAAGCATATCTTTTTTTTACTCTTAGCTGCATTTTTATTTCAAAATGCAGCAGCGGAGTTTATTCATAATACTGGGCAATTTGTCGAGAACAAAGGGCAGTATCCGCCGTCGGTGCTTTTTGCGGCAAAAGCCCGCGATTGCTCTGTCTGGCTTACTCGCAGCGAGATTTTGCTTGATTACACCCGCCGCGAAGTCGATACTCGCCGAACCACAGGCTCTGTTATAAAAATGAGTTTTAGTGACTCTTCCTATTTTGATAATATTGAAAAATTTTCGCAAAGTAAATCAGTTCAAAATTATTTTTCTAAAAGTAAAATAATCAAAGAAGCTCGCGGGTTTGACACTTTGATAATTAAAAATCTTTATGAAAATATAGATTTGCGGCTCTATTTCGCCGACAATTTCTTTGCGTATGATTTCATAATTGCCCCAAACGGCAATCCCGATTTGATAAAAATTAATTTCGAAGGGCAAGACAGCCTCATTTGTCAAGATGATATGTTTTCATTAATCACGCCCTTTCTTGCTTCGCAACACACTAATTTAAATGCCTTTTATTCGGAAACAAAAAATAAAATCCCCGCAAAATTTCAAAGCATTAACGGCACTCTTGGCATAAAATTATCTCACAACAAATTTGCGCAAGCCGTAACAATAGATCCAGTCATATTCTCTACATTCTTAGGCGGCTCTGGCTATGATTACGCCCGCTCGATGGCTTTGGATTCCTTAGGCAATGTCATCGTTGCCGGCTATACTTCATCTATGAATTTCCCAACCAAAATCGGCAGCTACGACACCACTTTTTCAGAATTCGATATTGGCTACAACGACGCCTTTGTTGCTAAATTTGACTCGACTGGCACAAATCTGATGTTTTCAACATATTTAGGCGGATATGGCGACGACCAAGCTCATGCCGTCCAAGTGGATAAATTCGGCAATATTTACGTCGTGGGCTATACTTTCGCTTTGCGGGATTACCCCGTAACCAGCGATGCTATTGATTCAATCGACATCGGCGGCTACGACATCTTTTTCACCAAATTAACTCCTACTGGCGATAGTATTATTTACTCAACTCTCTTTGGCAGCCGAAGCGATGACTTCGCCCAAGCGCTCGCTCTGGACGCACAAGCAGGAGTTTATCTGACCGGCTACACCAAATCGCAAAATGACTTTCGCCGCACTCCATTTGCTTTCGACACAAGCAGCAATGGCGCTGACGATGCTTTTATAATCAAATTTAATCCCAATAATTATCATTTGGCATATTCTACTTTTGTTGGCGGGACTAACGCAGACTACGGACAAGCTATCGCCGTCGATAAATACGGAGCCGCTACGATTGCCGGCATAACTCGCTCTACGGATTTCCCAGTTAGCTCTTTTGCCTTCGACAGGTCTATGAACGATTCGATTATTAATCCCGCTGCTTCGCAAGACGGCTTTGTTTTTAAGATAAATCCGACTGGATCAACGATGCTCTTTTCCTCGTATTTGGGCGGCAAAGGCAAGGACGGCATTTACTCGCTTACTATGGACGATGGACGCAATATTTACGTAGCAGGCACAACGGAATCGCAGGATTTCCCTTTCCGTAAAGGTGCTTACGATTCGACATACAACAATCTGAACTCTGGCGCAATTTACGGCGACGCCTTTGTTTCCAAGATTAGCCCCAACGGAGACTCGCTACTTAAATCGACATTTTTCGGCGGTCGCGCCACAGACAAAGCAAATTTCGTCTCACTCGACACTGCGGGCAACGTCTATTTGACCGGAACAACGAACTCAACGAATTTCCCAATTTCTCGCCGAGCCATACAAAAAACTTTTGCCGACACTTCCGCCAAAACTGACGCTTTCGTTGCGAAATTTTCTCCCGATTTAGATAAATTGCTCTATTCCACATATTTGGGCGGCTCGCAAAGCGATGTCGGCAATGCCGTTTTGCCACTCAAAGATTACTCGTTTTTTGTTGCAGGCTGGACTGCTTCGAGCGATTTTCCTGTCAGCGTTTCCGCTTTCGATAGAACATATAATGATTCGGCAAAAGCTGATGTCTTTTTGGCACGGATTATGCCAAATTTGATTGATATTTCGTTCGGCAGCGATAGTTTGGACAAGAGAAAATATATTTGCATGGGCGACAGTATCTTAATCGGCGGCTTAGCGAGCGGCGGCTTAGGCAAAATCTTTTACTCGTGGTCGCCCCACAACTATTTGTCCACTCCTGACAGCGCCTTCACTTATGCCAAGCCTATTCCAAGTATGATATATATACTGACAGCCTCGGACAATTTCGGCAACGAATCCCAAGATACAGTTTGGGTAGTCGCCCTGCCCTTGCCTAATCCTTGGATTACGGGCGTAAAAACTGTTTTGCGTAATCATGAATATGAATATTTTTCGCAGGAAAACAAAGGCAACGCCTACGTTTGGGAAGTAACAAACGGACAAATAAT
>JBBRJR010000236.1:0-3798 GCA_038218865.1 Kapaibacterium sp. (SeqCode)
ACTCGTAGTGCGGTTGTTTTTGATTCAAAAACAGGTAAAAGACTATATAGGCTTGATCATTTTATGGATACTTTGTCTGATATATTTATCAATCATACCAGCTTTTTCTTAAATCCTGACGACAACACTGAATATATTTTAACTGCTGCAGCAGACAATGCCGTTAGGCGTTGGAAAGCCGCCGATGGCACAGTTCCCAAAGGACAAGATGGCAAAGATACACTACATGTTTTCAAGGAGCATTTAAAGCCAGTTGCATCGGCTGTTTTTAATTTTGACGGCTCGCGTCTTTTGACCTCAAGCTGGGATTCGACAGCCAAAATTTGGAACTTAAATCAACGCGATTTGCAAATGGACTCTACCAACTGCTATTTGTCAATCGGGAGAGCAAGCGTCTCACCCGTTAATATCGACTTTGGCGATGTTATGATTGATGACGTAAAAATTCTAACACATGGCTTTTTTAGAAACGAGAAAAACTTTAAGTTCAACGTGAGAAGTATTCGTTTCTTTGGCGACAACGCCGCTGATTTCAAAGTAATTGATAATTTTTCATTCCCTATGGAACTCGCAGCAAACGAGCTGAAAACTATATCAGTGCGCTTTCAGCCGACAGAGCCGGGAGTGCGTCGGGCGTATGCTGAAATTATAATTCCTAACGATACTATCGTGGTTGAAATAAAAGGAAATGGCATAGACGTAGGGCTGCACCAATCCACTTCAATTGTTGATTTTAAGCGCATCGAAATTGATGAATTTAAAGATACTCTAATGACGACCCTTTTGACAAATCGCACAAATAACTTGATAACTATCGACAGCATATATATTGAAGGTGCCGATACAGAGCATTTTTTAATGCATAATATACCTACCGGAAAAATTGATTTGACACCTGGCGCTACTTATGACGCAACATTTAGATATATGCCGGAAGAATTAGGTAGAACGAATGGCATAGCTGTTTTTGTTCATAATGGAAAAGGCTCGCCAACAAAAATTAACTTATTCGGGCAGGGAATAGGCACCATTCGTGATACGTTCGAACTTACTGCAGCAGACATAGCCGGACGAGTCGGCGAAACGGTTTCATTGCCAATTTCACTGAAGCGTTTGTCTAATAATGGCGCCTTTAATAATATGGATTTCGTAACAACGCGGCTGACTTTTAATTCTACTATGCTCGAGCCAGTAGGTCAATTTAAAAGCGACGAAATAAATAATAACAGCCGCACTATCGCTTTTGATATTCCGTTTGACAAAAATTCTGACGTTTCGCTGTATAATATACAATTTAAAATCGGATTAGGAAATGATACTATTTCATTGATGAAATTATTTGATTCAAAAACAAGTCCCTCAGCAAAAATTTATGTAAATGAAAAAAGTGCGGCATTCAAAATGCTAAATATTTGTAACGAAGGTGGCGTTAGGCTTTTCTCCGATGACGGAAGAATCCGACTTATGCAAAACAAGCCGAACCCATTTAGTTCGATTACTACAATTGATTTCGATATAATTGAAAAAGGAATGACTAAACTTACAATTTACGACATAACGGGCATACCAATTTCAACGAAAATAGACGAATATCTTTTGCCGGGCAAGTACTCGATTCAGCTTAGAGCAAAGGATTTCGCCAGTGGATTGTATTATTACATACTCGAAACCCCCACGCAATCATTTTATAAAACAATGCAGGTTATAAAATAAATATTATCAGGAGTAGGATTTATGGCAAGAAAAATTATAATCGGAATATTCTTTTTGTGGGGTTTTGGTTTAATTAAAGCGCAAAACACTACGGACTCTTTGGGATGGAAAACATCTGGCAATTTAGGGCTTAGTTTCACACAAGTAGCTCTGTCCAATTGGTCGGGCGGCGGCAAAAGCACGATAGCACTTACTGGATTAGTTGGCTTGGGAGCCGAATATTTAGGTGAAATTCAGTCTTGGGAAAACAGCGTTGATTTAGGCTATGGCATGACAAAACTCGGCAAGGAAGATTTCCGAAAAAGCGATGATAAAATGATACTTGTTTCCAAATACGGTTATAAAGCAAATTCTGTGTTGGATTACAGCGCTCTTTTGGATTTCAGAACTCAATTTAACTACGGCTATAATTTCGATAAGCTCGATTCTAATAATGAATACAAAAAGATTTCTGCTTTTATGTCGCCAGCTTATTTGAATATAGGGATTGGACTTAATTACAAACCCGTAGAATATTTCCAAATCATGCTCTCGCCTCTGGCTAATCGGTTGATTGTTGTGCTGGATGATGATTTGTCCCGCCAAGGAGCTTTTGGCGTCGATAGCAATAAAAATTTTAAAAGCGAGCTGGGATCTGCTCTAAATTTTACTTTCAAAAAAGATGTTGCCGAAAATGTAAATTTACAGACGCGTCTTAATCTTTTCTCAGCCTACGAATCATTCCCCAAAACAGTGGTGAATTGGGAAGTAACTATCAATATGAAAATAAATAGTTTCCTTACCGCAAGTTTGGCTACAGATTTGATTTATGATGATAAAATTAAAATGACGCGTGCCAACGGTACAGTCGGACCTGCTACGCAATTCCGCAATGTACTCGCTATTGGTTTCGCTTATAAATTGTAGTATAAATATAGATTAAAACAGAGATGAATTTCGGGGAAAAAGTTTTTTGGTGCCCGGAACAGGACTTGAACCTGCACGAGAATACTCTCACTACACCCTGAATGTAGCGCGTCTGCCAATTTCGCCATCCGGGCAAACTTTTTCATTTTCTAAGACAATTCCCGTGAGTGTTTGCTAAGCAAATAACTGACGGGAATTTTTGCGGAGAGGGTGGGATTCGAACCCACGGTACCCTTACGAGTACAACGGTTTTCGAGACCGCCCGATTCAACCACTCTCGCACCTCTCCTGTTTAAAGCCGTGTGATCGAATTAAGATTACAAATTTAATAATATTTTTCCGAATAGCAAAGAATTGTTTGCGAAAGACTGAGATTTGTCAGTTATTTCTTTAATGAAATTATTTTACAATTCTCTCAAACAAAAAAAAGAATGAATAGTCTATAAATAATTCGTGTTATTAATTGAAGTGAATTATTAAAAATTATACAAAATATATTCAATTTTAACAAAATATTCACGAAAAGTTGGTGTAGTTCGTCAAATGAGTACAAATTAATTTTAAAACTAATTAGGAATTCCAGTATGACAGGAAATGTGGTTCTTATTTTACACACACACATGCCCTACGTGCTTCATCACGGCGAATGGCCCCACGGTGTCGATTGGCTGAGCGAAGCCGTAGCAGAGTGCTATATTCCGCTTTTAAATGTATTCAATGATCTGAATAATGACGGCATTCCACCAAAGGTAACAATGGATATTTCGCCAATTGTTTGCGAGCAGTTGGAACATCCTGATTTTAAAAAGATTTTTGTGAAATATTGTAAAGCAAAAATAGCAGACGCCCGCAAAGACCAAAAAGATTTTGAGGAATGGGGATGGGACGAACACATGGTGTATCAAGCTGGCTGGTGGGCTGATTGGTACGAAGCACGCATGAATGATTTTGTAAAAAAATATAATAAATCAATTATAAAAGCCCTCAAAGACCTGCAAGACAAAGATGCTATCGAAATAATGACCTGTGGCGCTACCCATGGGTATTTCCCGCTTTTGGGATTTGATGAAAGCATTAATCTTCAAATCGTTCTTGCCATTAATAATTATAAAAAGCATTTCGGGCGCTATCCTAAAGGCATTTGGCTGCCTGAGTGCGCCTACAGACCAAGCTACGATT
>JBBRJR010000237.1:0-3770 GCA_038218865.1 Kapaibacterium sp. (SeqCode)
TTCTTACCAACCTTTATATAATAATTTTAGATATAACTATACGTTATATCAAAATTTATTCAATAACGGTTGCTACGAAACTGTTGCTGTTACATTTACAGGCATTGGTCTTCCGGGCAGAAATATTACCTTGTCGCTGCCGAAGCTCGAACTTTTGGACCCACGAGAAAGCAATTATGCTATTCCAATTTTCGCTAAAGTGGATATTGATACGATAAGCAATTTCGTCATCGACACACTTGAATTTAAATGGGACAGAAGTATTTTCTATCCAAAAAGCATCACAAACGGAACTGTGCTTTATAATACCGTCGTGGGCAACACTCGTATATTCGGCGTCTCGCTGAATAATGTTCAAATTTCGGCATTGCAAACCGAGCAAAAAATTGCTGAAATAGTCGGCGATGTGCTGCTTGGAAATACCGACTTCAGCCTGATAGAAATAAGTAAATTGCATTTTACCGACAGCACAAGAGTTAGCAATATTGACACCACTTGGGGAAGTATTTCTATTGCTATTTGCCCCGATGGCGGCGACCGCCTGCTCAGCCAAACATTTAAAATGCCTGGCATAGTCGTTGCCCCAAGCCCTGTTACTGGATCGGCAGCAATAACAATGAATTTGATAGAAACAGGCTTCTATAATTTAGAAATTTACGACGCTATGGGCAATCGAATTGATGTTTTATTTAGTGGAAATCACTCGCTGGGCGACGTAACAGAACTGTCTTTCGAGGCTGATTTCGCCAAATATGCAAGCGGCATTTATATCTTAAAATTAAATACTCCAACTACATTTTATTCAAAAATTGTGGCAATAAGCAAATGAGTGCAAAGAAAATGGAATTATTAAGAAAAATATTACTCGGTATGATAGTAATAATTATATTGGTTTTGATTGAATTTGTAAAACCATTGCGAGCCGAAGAACCAAAGCCATTGTTCCACGTTGGCGGATATGTGGGCTTTAATCTCAACTCCCACTCCGCTTCCTTTACGCGAGTGGGCGAGCAATATTTCAACTGTTGCCCGCTTTTCAAAAAGGGTTCAGGAACAGGACTTGCAGCTGGCGCACTTTTTGAGATGCCATTAAATGAAAAATTCTTTTTGGGTGGCAGATTAGGCTATTCGCAACTCTCCGGCAAGTTTTCGCCTAAGGAAACAATCGGCAATACCGAAGTGCGAGATCCAAATCCGCCCTACGAAACAATCTCCATCACAAAAGCAACCGTCGAGCATGTTTTAAAGTCAAATTTAAACATGGCAGCTTTCGAGCCATATCTCGGTTTCCATGCCTACGAGGGATTGCACGTTGTAGTAGGCTTGCGTTTGGGCTATATGCTTTCGCCACAATTTACGCAGTACGAAAGATTAATCAATCCCGAAAATGTTACTTTCACCGACGGCAGGCGCATTCGCAATGATTACAACGACCAAGACATTCCTGAGGCAAATTCCTTGCAGCTTCACGGAATGCTCGGCTTGGGCTACGATCTGCCTATCGGAAAAAATATGTACTTAACGCCCGAAGTGCGTTATTTTATGCCATTTATGGACGTATCTAATGTTGATTGGAAAGTAGCTCAATTTCAGTTTGCAGCAGCACTGAAAATTCCGATTTATCCGCCAGCACCCGTTGCACTGCGAGATACTATGCTCCGCCGCGATACAAGTACAGTCGTTGAGAAGGGCAGCTCTGCCGCTTATGTTCGCCTGAAAAATACAGAGCGAGAACAAATTAAAGTACCAAGCGACGCCGGCGAAATCGAGCGGACAATTATTACCGAATATTACGAAAATGTTTTGCCTAAAAAAGAATATTTGGCGCTGGATTTCGATGTCTATGGCGTTACTCGCCAAGGCGAAAGGCAAAGAGATCCGCTCGTTATTATCGAGGAAATCGAGACAGAAGAAGGCTTCCCGCTTTTGCCATACATATTTTTCCCAAAAGGAAATTCATCACTTTCAGATACGCGTATGAAGCAGTTCGACAGCCAAAATTACGCTGCTTTCAGCGAGGGACGCCTCCCATGGAACACACTCGATATTTACAAGCAATTGCTAAATATCATTGGCAAGCGAATGACTGATGATCCCGCTTCCGAGCTTACTTTAACTGGTACTAACAACAATACTGATGCCGAAAATAACAATATAAATCTTTCGCAAATTAGGGCAAATAACGTTAAAACTTATCTTACCGGCGTTTGGAATATTAATCCACGTAGGATATATACCGAAGCTGTGAATTTGCCAGCAAAGCCGACAAATCCTATTATCCCCGAAGGAATCGAGGAAAATAGCCGCGTCGAGTTTAGCTCGAAAAGCAAAGATTTGCTTTTGCCGGTTTATCTGAAAGAAGTTTTGCGAGAGTCGAATCCACCGCTAATTGAAATTGAGCCTAAGGTGCAATCCGAAGCAGGCTTAAATCGCTTCGAGATGACTATTTCTCAGGGTGGAAGCGAACTTCGCAATTTCGAGCAAACCCAAGCTCCCGTTTCTTACAAATGGAACATCGAAGAGGCGCCCGTGCCGCTGCTCGAAACACCAGCTGTTATCGCGATGAAAGTAACGGATAATTCCAATCAGGAAAAACAGCTCGAAAAGCAAATTAGTATTCAGCAAAAAACTATCAAAACGAAACGCACGCAAATCGAGGGCGATTATCGCGTAGAGCGCTACTCACTCATATTGTTCGACTTCGACAAAGCGACTATTTTGGACAACCACCGGCAGGTTTTGGAATATATCAAATCCAAGATACAGCCGAATTCATTGGTAACAATCACTGGATATGCCGACAGAACTGGCACCTTGGAGTATAACACCGATTTAGCACGCCGCCGCAGCGAAGAAGTAACTACATATTTCAACATGCCGAACATCAAGTTCAACATTAATCCCGTCGGCAGCAACGTATTGATTTTCGACAACGATCTACCGGAAGGACGCAGCTACAGCCGCACCGTCCGTATAGAAATCCGCACTCCAGTGGGTGGAAAATAAGGAGGCGTTTGGAAAGTTTTCAGTTTAATGAAAAATTGAGGATTATCGCCTTCTACCATTATTCAACTCCTATGGAGTTGGGAAAAGCGGATACTGATGTTAGGGCGAACCTAAGTGTTCGCCCTAATTCGTTGGAGGCTGTCTTATAAGGGCTTAATTTGACCTCTCCCCAGCCCTCTCCAAAGGAGAGGGAGAAATAAGGGACTGTTTTATAACTGCTTACGACGCCCTAATTTCAAGTTCTTGCTGGGGCTGTCTCATAAGTTATATTTTTAAGTTTTATAAATAACATTTTTGTTAAATGAACAATAAAACTGCAAAAATAATATGACACCCCAAGCCTCCTTTTAAAAGAGGGGGGACAATAACATGGAAATTGAATTTTGTAAGTGCTTATAATTCTTATGTTTCTTCCACCCCCTCTTGTAAGAGGGGGCAGTGGGCTTCGACAGCCTCAGCCACCGAATTAAAATGTGGGTATCGTGACAAGGTTATTTGAACATGCGTGCCAGTCTTAAAAGCACATCATTTGACTTATCGGGGCAGCCCCTTACATGATTTCCGTAGGGATACGGCACGCCGTGTCATTGCCGTTTAATCTTCAACAAAACCTGAACTTCGGCATATTTTCCAGATTAAGGGGCTGTCACATAAGTCATGTTTTCGGGGAATACGGTCAAGCAAGAATGCTTAACCAACTAATATTTAAAGGTGTTAGTAAGATTAGTATTCCTGCTTGTCATTTATTTAATGCTTATCGGAGC
>JBBRJR010000238.1:0-3699 GCA_038218865.1 Kapaibacterium sp. (SeqCode)
TTTTATTAAATTGCCTGTTCTATCGAAAAATATCATTTTAGACGTATTAAAATTGAAATAAACTTTTTCTCCACGAGAAAAAAGAATTGTATTGGTAGTGCGTACCGTTTTTATTTTTCCAGCAGTTTTGAAAAATACAAGTGATTCATTGCCTAAAAACTCAACATTCACTATTTCTTCTTCCAAATATGTTTCTGAAGTAGGCATTTCCGTCGATGTTTCTATATTTTCTGGTCTTATCCCGATGGTAATGTGCTTTAGTTCTTTAGCTATGTATAATATTATATCGTCGTTGGGCATTTGTAATTTCGCACCCTCGCCTGATTCAAGGAAAAATAAATCTTTTTCGCGAAGAAACGATCCTTCGAAGAAGTTCATCGCTGGGCTTCCGATGAATCCGGCAGTAAATATATTGTTAGGCTCGCGATATACAATGCTTGGCACGTCATTCTGCTGAACTACGCCGCTTTTTAGCACAATTATTCTCGTTCCCATTGTCATTGCTTCGGTTTGATCGTGCGTTACGTAAATTGCGGTAATGCCGAGCGAGCGTTGCAAGTTGATTATCTCTGTACGCATTTGCACACGCAGCTTTGCATCAAGATTAGACAGCGGCTCATCAAACAGGAACAGTCTTGGCTCGCGGACAATCGCCCTTCCCAAAGCAACTCTTTGCCTTTCTCCGCCAGAAATTTCCTTCGGTTTTTTGCCGAGCAAAGAACTTATGCTCAAAGTCTCTGCAACTTCGGCGACTTTTGCTTTTATAATCGACTTTTTTATTTTTTTTATAACCAAAGGGAACGCTATATTTTGTTCGACGGTCAAATGCGGATAAAGAGCGTAGTTTTGAAAGACCATACCGATGTCCCTTTTGGCAGGAGAAAGGTTTTGAATAGGCTCGCCGC
Organism: Kapaibacterium sp. (SeqCode); assembly: GCA_038218865.1. Classification (GTDB taxonomy): domain Bacteria; phylum Bacteroidota; class Ignavibacteria; order Kapaibacteriales; family UBA2268; genus JBBRJR01. The sequence continues at coordinate 906 of JBBRJR010000238.1, forward strand.
CCAATAATATTTCTCCGGATGATACTTCTTCTAATCCAGCAATCATTCTCAAAACTGTTGATTTGCCACATCCTGAAGGTCCGACGAGTACGACCAACTCCCCCGTCTCTGCAATAAAAGAAATATCGCGAGAAGCTACAGTTCCGTTTGGATATACTTTGTTTATATTTCTTAATTCAAGTTGCATTTATTCTTTAATTATAAGTAAAATCTATTTTATAAACAATTCGGCAATTTGCACAGCGTTTGTGGCTGCTCCCTTGCGAATATTGTCGGATACTATCCAGAGAGCTAAACCGTTTTGAACCGTGGTGTCTCGTCGTATTCTTCCTATGAAAACTTGGTCAAAGCCAGCGACGTTTTGCGGAGTAGGATAGTCATCATTTGCGAGGTCGTCGTTAATTACTATTCCTTGTGAACTATTTAAAAGATGTTTAATATCCTCTATCTCAAAGGATTTTTCTAATTCTAAATAAGCAGCTTCAGCGTGGCAGGCGAAAAAGGGAAGTCGCACGCAAGTTGCCGCCACTTTCAAATTTTCATTGCCCATTATCTTTCGCGTTTCAAATTCGAGCTTTATCTCTTCATTTGTTTGGTCGGTTCCCGCTTCGTGTGGATGAAATATAGCATTGGAGAAAATCGGATGTTTATCGTTGTTTTTAATTCCATTTATTTCATCTTCAAGCTTTGTTAAGCCTTTATTGCCGGCACCTGAGATAGATTGATAAGTAGAAACGATAACTCTCTTAATTACATAGTTTTCATCAAGTGGCTTAAAAGCTACGACGAGGGGAATAACGTTACAATTTGGATTAGCAATAATTCCTTTATGCTCGAATGCTGCTTCTTTATTTACTTCCGGCACTACGAGCGGGACATTCGGGTCTCGCCGCCAGCAGCTACTGTTATCAATTGCAATTGCGCCAGCTTTGGCAGCTTTCGGCGCATATATTTTGCTGACATCTGAGCCTGCGGAAAACAATGCTATATCTATTCCATCAAATGAATCATCTTCCAATGTTTCGACTGAATAATTTTCATTCTTAAAATGTATTACGCTGCCTTTTGAACGGTTTGAACCGAATAATCTTAATTTTTTTATAGGAAAATTTCTTTCTTCGAGAACTTTGAGCATTGTGCGTCCGACAAGTCCGCTCGCTCCAACAATAGCGACATTAAGCGAGTCCATAGACGCTCCTCTCAAATTTAGGCACGACGATAGGATTAATAGACAATGCCTGACCTGTTTCTGTATTTATTGTTATATGAACGGCGGAAATACGTGCATCTTTCTCTGCCATTTTAAATTTATGAGCTGTTTGCAAAAGGAATCTTTTCAGGGCGACGGCTTTATCGAGTCCAAGCACTGAATCATAAGGACCGGTCATGCCGACATCTGTAATGTACGCCGTGCCGTTAGGCATAATGCTGGCGTCGGCTGTTTGAATATGTGTATGAGTGCCGACGATAGCAGTTACACGCCCGTCCAAATACCATGACATAGCAACTTTTTCGCCAGTCGCTTCTGCATGGAAATCTACGATGATTATTTTTGCTTTATCACGGATTTGATTAAGAGCGTAATCAATTGCTCGGAATGGACAATCGATATTGTACATATATGTACGCCCTTGGATTTGAATAACTGCTATATTAAAATCATCGTAATTTATGATTTTATAGCCTTTGCCAACATTTCCGGGAGGATAGTTGTAGGGTCTTATAACGCGTTCATCAGTAGCGAGAAGCGGTTTGCTTTGCCAATTGTCCCAAATATGATTGCCGGTCGTGATGACATTCGCCCCAAGTGAATAAAGCTCTTCGGCTTCGGATTTAGTTATCCCTTTGCCATTCGTTACATTTTCACCGTTTATGATTACAAATTTCGCTTCATATTCATTTATCAAATTTGGCAAATGTGTGCGGACAGCGAGCATACCCGGCTCGCCTACGACATCTCCGACAAAGAGTAAACTTAATTTATTCAACCTTTCCCCCACAACTTTCAAAAATTTTCAAATTAAAATCAATATTACGAATAAAAGTTATTATATTTTACTTTTTTTAGAAAGAGGTAGTTTTTTCGGCAATTACAATTGATGTACCAAATTCAGTGTCATATCTTTCTATGTTTTGGAACCATGCTTCTTTCAGCATAATCCAAATATCTGTCTCGGTAAAGCAATCACCGTCGGGAGTGTTCACTATCATGTTCAATGCTTCCATTGCGGCTAGATGCGGATGAATTCGGTTATCCGATATAATTTGTTGGTGGATTACTACTTTGCCGTCTTTGTTTAAGGAATCATAGACTTTCCGCATTAAATCGATATTATCCCAAATAGAATATTCGTTCAAAACGTAGGAAATCAGCACGCAATCATATCCTGTGCCAATATTGTCTTTACTAAAATCAGCCGGAATAACTTGAATACGAGGAGAATAACTACTCTTATCTATGTATTTTTTGGTTTCCTCAATAACGTTGGGATAATCCAATACGTAGCATAATAAATTTGGATACATTGCAGCTGCCTCTATGGAATAAATACCGCTGCCACAGCCTAGATCAAGCATTTTTTTTGCATTTCTTAGATCAATCATCCTAATAATTTCTGGTGCTTCGTGAATTGATTTCCATTGCATCGATTCGAGGTAGTCTTCTATCCAGTCGTCAGATTTTTGGTTTACAGTTTGAAAATTATCAGGTTTTCCCTGACGGATACAATCAGTCAAATTTGTCCAAGAATCCCATAAATTATTTACGTGCATTAAGCTACCGATATACTCGGGG
>JBBRJR010000239.1:0-3647 GCA_038218865.1 Kapaibacterium sp. (SeqCode)
CAAGTTAAGTTTTGAAACAACGATGAGTGCAAGTTCAGGATTAATCAAACTAAACACCTCCGATTTATCGAGTGGCGTATATCAAATGATTGTGTCTTTTGGCGACAAAACAAATAGCGAAAAGGTTGTTATCGTTAGATAAGAACGGTTATCGGTAATCGGTAAAAAGAAAAAAAGATGGAGCCCACCTCGAAGGTGGGCTCCATCTTTTTATTTGGTGCGCAGTGCAATCTTTCGAAGGAGGCGGACGGCTTTCGCCCTTGTTCCAATATTTGGCGGACGCCTTCCGCCCCTACGATTCACCTTCTTTCTCTTCCCTTCGGAGAGGTTGGGAGGGGTCTCTTCTGAGTTCGCCAAAAAAATAGCATAAATGTTGGTACTTTTTCTTAGATGCGGCACACATTCGAGGTGCGGCACATCTGTACTAATTATGCCTTTTCACCGAAAACTGGGAACTGAAAACCGATAACTTTTCTTACCTGACGCCTTCTTTCCTACAGCCCAATACCCAACGCCAAAAAACACAGAAATCCAACACCACCCAAGGCGTTGGATTTCTAAAATTCTTACTGGTAACCGAAAGCTGGGAGCTGATAACATTGCTTCCCTGCCACCCGTTACTTTGAAATTTTTGCGCGAATTTTCTTTTCGGACATGCCGCGTAAGTAATAAAGCTTAGCGCGACGGGCTCTGCCCTCTCTTAAAAGAGTTATGCTTTGGATCATCGGGGAATAGAGTGGAAATACTCTTTCAACGCCGACGCCATTAGAAATTTTTCTGATAAGAAAAGTTTGATTAATACCGGCTCCGCGACGGGTTATCACGATACCCTTGAAATTCTGAATTCTTTCTTTTTCGCCCTCTACAACGCGAACGCCAACGTTAATCGTGTCGCCCGGTTTGAAATTTGGTATTTCGGCAAAGTTGTCGCCGTCTTTATTTTTGCGAGTTTCTATCGCTTTTTCAATAAACTGTTGATTAACCAAATCTAATGTATTCACTTTCATACTCCTGTTAAATATAAGACTACAAAATTAACATGTTTCTCCGATATTTCCAAAATTTATTTTTCCTTTTTTTAAATATATTATTATTATTTCTCAGTTTTAATAAAAATCCTTTTGTTCATTTTGAAATTATTTGTATTTTTGTAGTCTATATTTAATTGAAATTAAAATTTCGGAGATAATAATGGCAAGAAGATGCGAATTAACAGGCGTTGGACCTATGTCTGGCAACAATGTTTCTCATGCTCACAACAAAACTCGCAGAAGGTTTCTACCTAATTTGCAAAAGAAAAGAATTTGGTTAGCTGATGAAAAACGCTGGATAACAGTAAAAGCTACTGCAAGAGCTTTGAAAACTCTTGACAAAAAAGGATACAAAGCTATGATGAGAGATTTAGCTTAAATTTCCTTTCTTTACCTTTTTAATTAAGCGAAAACCGAACATTCGATTTTCGCTTTTTTGATATTTTTTGTTTTTTATGAAAAATTACTACATAATTTCATTTGTTAACAGAATACAATCAATTACGTATTACGTATAACAGCCGTAAAGGCGACCGCTGTTCGCCCAAATCTTTGATATATTCGGTGATTTCTGTAGGTGCAGGTTCCAAACCCGCCCTTCGCAGTCAAAAATAGTTTTCAGTGGTCAGTAAAAGGCAAGAATCCAGTAGGCGAACACCGTTCGCCCCTACGTTGGCATCATTTTCCCAACTTATTAGGAGTTGAGTATTGTTAGCAAAACGAATTCGCTGGTTGAGTAGCGAAGCGTATCGAAACCAGCTAAGGCAGATATCACCGCAGGAGGCTGTCTCATAAGTAAAAACATGTTTTTACTTATGAGACAGCCCCAGGGGTGAGGTGGTTCTTTGTATCATCAAACTGTTAATAAAAGCTGCGGCAGCTAATTATTTTAAGCTTTTTGCCGATAATTTATACTGATATTGCAATTAATTTTATTTTCTGGAGATGTTAATGGCTTCCAATACAAATATTTTACTCGAATCTGGTACAAACGAACTTGAAGTAGTTGAATTTAGCATAAAATACAATAGCGGAGATCAATCATTAAGCCAATCATTTGGCGTTAATGTGGCAAAAGTTAGAGAAATTATCCGTATACCGCATCTGACAAAAATGCCTAACCTCCCACCATCCGTTTATGGCGTTTTCAGATTGCGCGGCTCGATTATCCCTGCTCTTGATTTGGGCAAATATCTTTATGGAACTAAATTCGAGATCGCCGAACAAAAAATGATTATTGCCGAATTTAATAAAGTGCGCATCGGATTGATTGTAAGCGACGTCCAAAGAATTCATCGAATTTCTTGGCAAAGTATTACTTCGCCCGATTCTTTGCAAGAATTCAACTCCGGCAACTCATCGATAGTTGGGATTATTCAAACTGTCGATAAAAATATCTTAATGCTTGACATAGAAAAAATAGTAGCCGACATCGATCCCGCCAGTGCAATCGACAACAGCCAGCCCAAAGAATCCTTCAAAACTAAGCCACATGCGATAACTGCCGAAGATTCGCCAACTATCAGACGAATGATTACCGAACGGCTTGCCTCCGCAGGCTTTGTTATTGAATCGTTTAATAATGGCAAAGACGCGTGGACGCGGCTGCTTGAAATATCACAAGAAGTCAAATCAGGGGGCGACTTATCGGAGCTTTGCAATATTGTTATCACCGACATAGAAATGCCCGTTATGGACGGTTATACCCTTACGAAAAATATAAAATCGGAGGCATCGCTCAAAGGGCTGCCCGTGGTGATTTTCTCTTCAATTATTTCGCAGGACGTCTTGCACAAAGGGAAATCCGTCGGCTCTGACGCCCAACTCTCCAAGCCGCAAATCGGGGAATTGCTCGATACAGTTAGGGTTCTTCTCGAAAAATAAATTGTATTGTTGATAAATATTTTGGAAATTATTTGCAGTTATTTTAGCAGACAGTTGATAAACTAAAAACCGCATTTTTGTCCTTCCCACGAAAATGGGAACCCATTGTTTTTCAGTCGCTTGCAAAGGCATAGATTCCCGCTTTAGCGAGAATGACAAGAAAATAGTACTTAATCAACAGTCTGTTAGAGTTATTTGGATATTTTTTCTATTTCATTGAATATAACTTCGTCAATTTTGCGACTTAAAGCAGCAGGCTCGCTTCGGGGAAATGCTGTCTCTTGTTTCAAATCCTCAAACCCTTTTTTTTCGTCAGGATAATATACTTCCGCATCGCGAGAGTGACTGCCGTCCAGAACACTGCCGAAAAGGTAGCCTATCGCCCCGCCAAAAGCAGTAAATTGGAACGCTCGGAAGAAATCTAAATTTCCATTTTTGTCAAAACTGGTGGCGCCGCCGATAATTCCACCGAATAATAATCCAAGCAGGCCGAATTTATTTTTGTTTCTGAACTTTAACGGCTGCAAATTAATATAACTTATTTTACTTATGCCAAATGCTAATAAATTAGTATTTATTGCTGGCAATTCTGGTGTGTCGATTGGTTTGATAATCAAAAAAGAATCTCGCACAGAAATTAACTCGCCAAAGATCTGTCCCTCCGGCTTTAAGTTCACATATCCAAATCGCCCTTGCTTACCAGTCTCTTGGCTCAATAATATTAATGGATAT
>JBBRJR010000240.1:0-3588 GCA_038218865.1 Kapaibacterium sp. (SeqCode)
ATGTACGGTATTGCGTTGGGCTTTGGCAGATTGATGGAGGAAATGGGAATTCCGGTTCGGCTGAATAGCGAGGTTACGGCAATACGCAGCAAATACGATAACGTACAAGGCATAGAAACGGGCGCCGAATTTATCGAAGCAGACTACGTCGTTAGCAATATGGAGGGCATTCCTGCATATAAAAATTTGCTAAAAGAAGACGACTCATTTTTAAGAAAGTTAGAGCGATTTGAGCCTGCATGCTCGGGGCTGGTACTTGATTTGGGGCTGGATACTCAATATCCGCAGCTGGCACACCATAATTTTGTTTACTCAAAAGACCAAACTACGCACTTCGATACTGTTTTCAGGAAAAAGCAATTGCCGCCTGATCCTACGATTTATTTGGTAGATGCCTCTAAGTCAGACCCAAGCGTTGCCCCACCGGGCTGCTCGGGGCTGAAAATTCTGCCACATATTCCGTATATCAATAAAAACAATCCACTGCGGCAAGAGGATTATATCGCCTATAAGGAAGTTGTACTGGATAAATTAGAGCGTTCCGGGCTAAAGAATCTGCGAAGTCATATCGTTTATGAGCACTTGCTGACGCCGCTGGATATTGAAAAAATGTACTACTCTAACAAAGGATCAATTTATGGCGTGGTGTCAAACATTTGGAAAAACTTTGGCTTTAAAATGCCGAAAAAAAGCTCAAAATACGAAAATCTATATTTTACCGGCGGCTCGATTAATCCCGGCGGCGGCATGCCGATGGTGCTTTTGTGCGGGCAAAATGTAGCGAAAATGATAATAAATAACGAAAAGGATTAATTTTGGAAATTATCCAAATATTCCTAATTATAACGTCCGCACTTTTTTGGCTGACGAGTTTTTATTTTTTTTATAAAATAAAATATCTCGTAGCGAGCGAAAATTTCAATGAAAGTGATGTGTCGATAATTATCCCTGCGCGCAATGAAGAGCATAATATCGGCAAGCTGCTGAATTCTATTAATTCGCAGAATTACAGCCTCAAAGAAGTAATCGTTGTAAACGATAATTCTCGCGACCGCACTCGAGAGATAAGCCTCGAAAAGGACGCACGGGTTATTGATTCAGAAAGTTTGCCGCCCGGTTGGACAGGCAAAACTTGGGCTTGCTTCCAAGGCGCTCGTGCTGCAAAAAGTGAACTGTTTATATTTTTAGATGCCGATACAGAACTTGAAAAGGGCGGTTTAAGCAAGATTGTCTCTACATTTTACAATGAAAAGCAACTCAATAACGGCAAGAAAATAGCACTTTCGATTGCTCCATTTCACAAAGTAAAGCATCTCTACGAGGAATTTTCTGCCATTTTCAATATAATTATGACCGGCTCTATGAATGCTTTTACTCCACTAAAGTCAGCCGAGCCGAGCGGGCTTTTTGGACCTTCATTGATTATACTGCGAGAGGATTATTTCTCTTGCGGCGGGCACGAAGCCGTCCGAGAGCATATCTTGGAAAATATGTTTTTAGCTGAAATTCTTAAAAAGCAAGATTTCAAATTACTTTGCTTTGGTGGGAAAGGCACTCTGTCTTTCAGAATGTATCCCGATGGCTTTAAAAACCTCGTAAATGGCTGGTCGAAAGCCTTTGCTTCGGGGGCAGGACAGATTAAATTTACTTCGCTTTTGAAGATTATATTATGGATAACTGGCGGCTTTTTTATTTTTATATTTTTAATAAATAGCCTCGCAGTCGGGGAATATATAGCGCCTTGGGCTATTTTATATTTTCTTTTCGCTGCCGGACTTTTCAGAATGCTTCGCATGATAGGCAATTTCAAAATGATTTCCTCTATCTTGTTTCCTATTCATCTGATATTTTTCAATATAGTCTTTTTTCGTTCGCTTTATTTGAAAATATTCAACAAACGTGTCAGCTGGAAATCGCGAGATGTTTAAACAGGAGAAAATACTATGCTAATACATTTGCCGGATTTGTGGATAGTTATAATTGACATCGTCGCTTGGTTTGTTTTCCACATGTCAATTGCATTTATAGGAACTATTTTGCCCGAAAGATACATCAACACACATCATTGGCTGTTTAAGGAAAGAAATTTCGAGCAGGGCGGTAAATTCTACGAAAAGTATTTTTTCATTAAAAAATGGAAAAAATATCTGCCAGACGGCTCGGCACTTTTCAAAAAAGGATTTAAGAAGAATAAGTTAAATTCGACCGACAAAAGCTATTTTGATAGATTCATCTTAGAGCTTTGCCGCGCCGAAGCCGTGCATTGGGCAGTGATATTCATTTCGCCAATATTTTTTATTTGGAACTACGAATGGGCGTCTTGGGTTATGATTCTCTATGCTATTGTCGCCAATATGCCGTGCATACTTGCCCAAAGATACAATCGCATTCGCTTTAAAAAAATAATTTCCCGCAAAAATTTTTAATATATAATTTTCTTGCGGGAAATTTTTTAATATTCAATTTAGTTAAATTCTAAAACGGCATACGCTTTAAGTTTATACCCAGCGAAAAGGCTTCCATAGCAGCAAGTGAGAGTTTATTCTCAATTTTTCCGAAATTAGCAATATAATCTCTGCGGCTGCGCTCGATTACTTCGAGAGCTTCTTCCCTGCCGTAAGTGTGAGTTATTTCGCAGCGAATTACGTTCTTGGAGCCGGGCATGTCTTTGTAAGTCAAAAAATAATGCCGAAGTCGCTCAATCATCGAGCTTGGGCAATCGGATATATCTTTCCACTTTTCATAGACTTCGTCGCCTTTCAGCACGGCAATAATTTTGTCGTCAGCCTCGCCGCCGTCAATCATTCTAAAGCCGCCGATTGGCACAGCTTGCACTAATATATCGCCATGCGTGATATGCTTTTCAGTGAAAACGCATATATCTATCGGGTCGCCATCGCCAACGATTTCAGTTTTGCCAGTTTTTTCTATGCAAAACTCTGCAACTGAATCAGCGCAATAAGTTTGCGGTACAAAGCCATAGAGAGCCGGCAAAACATTGGAATATTTTTGAGGCCTATCGACTTTCAAATAACCGGTAGTTTTATCGACCTCGTATTTGACTGTATCGCTAGGTGTTACTTCAATAAATGCAGTTACTATATCGGGTGCGTTGTCGCCTATAAAAACCCCATGCCACGGATGAGATTTATATCTTAGCCCTACTAATTTCCAAATATCGCTTATTTGTGCCACTTTTGATTTACCTTTAATTATGAAAATGCTATCGGTTGTCTGTTGTCTGTTGTCAGTTATTAAAGCCATTTGGCAATAATGTTTATTACTACCCTTTTTTAATCATTATTAATACATTAACCTGTTTAAAAAGATGTAACAGATATTGCATTTAACCGACAACTGAAAACTGACAACCGATAACCGAAATCCCTAGTTGCTGCTTATTTCCCGCGCTCCACTAAGCTCCACTTCGTCATTTGTAAGCTGATTTACGAGCGGCTGAATTATCTCCGAGCTTAGGTCTTTTTCAGAAAGAATTGTATCGGAGATGCTAAACACCATTTTTTGAGTTTCTTTATCGAAATCACCAAAAAGTTTTGCGCCCGGCTTCATATTGCCTTTAAGCATTTC
>JBBRJR010000241.1:0-3587 GCA_038218865.1 Kapaibacterium sp. (SeqCode)
AGGAATGGTTAATAATCTTAAGCCCGACGGCACACTCGAAGCACGCCTTGTAATGAACCCAGCGTCGCTTGGTATGATATTTGTAGAAATTAAAATGAAAGGAACTCAAGCAGAATTGATTTTCAAAACAAATTCTCACGAAACGACTAAGCAAATTGAAACACAAATCGGCGTACTCAAAGAAAAGCTTAATCAATCAGGAATCGAAGTAAGTAGGGTTGATATTAGCAGAAACGACGGCGAAGATGATAAATTCAACTTATCCCAAGGCGACAAAAGAGGCGATGATAAGGAAAAACGAGAATTTTTGGGTTCATTCAAACAAAATAGTAAATTTGAAATTGAAGATATTGACGAAACGAATAAAATTCGATTAGCTGGGAAGCTTGTCGAAAAATACGTCTAAAAATGCCAACGACAACAGGAGGTTGGAATGATTAACGGCATAACAGCTACTCAAAGCGATACGAGCAGCACGACCAAGCAAACGAGCGTAGTAGGCAAGGATGACTTTCTGAAGCTATTGACATATCAGCTGAAAAGTCAAAACCCTTTGAAGCCATACGACAATCAAGAGTTTGCAGCACAATTGGCGCAGTTTTCTCAATTAGAGCAATTGACAAGCATAAAGTCACTGCTCGAGGAATCTGCAAGCGTGAATAAACTACTATCTGAAACGATGACAAATTCCGCTTTGCCCGGCATGCTCGGCAAATCGGCAAAGGCAATGACAAACACTTTCACTTACGACGGCGAAAATGCTGTGAAAATTGGTTTTGGGCTTAATTCGGCAGGACAAGCCGGCACAATCAAGATTAAAGACGAAGCCGGTTATATTGTCAATACAATTAACCTCTCGCAAACGGAATTAGCTTCCGGAAATCACCAAATCCAATGGAACGGCAAAGACTTAGAAGGCAAAGATCTACCTAAGGGCAAATATACTTTTGAAGTAAATATAGCTGACGCAGCTGGTGCTTCGTACTCTGCTGATACATTTATCGAGGGCAAAGTCGAGGCTGTACGCTTCAAAAGCGAAGGCACTATGCTTGTCATCGGCGGCGGCGAAGTTCCATTAGGAAGAGTATTGGATATTTCCATTGGTTAATTATGCTTTTTTTTGGATATTTTTATTCTTGAAAAAACTTGAATTAACTGTATTTTTGCAAACAAGTTCTTTGTCATAATTACGGGAGTCAGTATGACGGAAATAAACGGAGTTAATCTTCCATTTATTCCGATCGGCGGCATGAGTGAGCTTGGGAAAGTCCGCACTCCGATTAAGGAAGCGCCTTCAAGTTCATTCGACGAAGTTTTGCAAAATGAGATTAGCAACATCAAATTCTCTGGGCACGCCCAATCACGTTTGATGAGTCGCGAAATCAACATTTCGCAAAGCGATATGTTCCGCTTGGAAGATGCCGTAGAAAAAGCGGCATCAAAAGGAGCAATGGATTCGCTTATAATGCTCGACAACAAAGCGTTCATCGTAAGCGTCAAAAACAGAACAGTGGTAACGCTGCTCGGCATGGATCAAATGCACGACAATGTCATTACGAAAATTGATTCGGCAGTAATAGCTTAATTGCTTTAAATGCTTAATTAATAACTTTACGGGGGTCGGACTTTAGCCCAAAAGCAAAGAAACCCCAGCGATTTTTGATTGACAGAGAGAATCGCACAAATTTTATATTTTAGGAAAAACTTATTAACCATGGAGGGTTATTATGGGGCTATCTCGTTCTTTAGAAACGGGCGCCAGTTCGCTAAAAGCACACCAACAGCGGATGGACGTCATTTCTAATAATCTTGCCAATACAAATACTGTCGGATACAAAAGTAATCGGGCAAATTTTGGCGAGCAATTCAATCAAGTTTATAACCACGGCATTAGCCCGGACGCTACGGGCAATAAAGGCGGCGGCGGCGTCAATCCGCTTCAATTCGGGCTTGGCGTTAAAATGACGTCTATCCAGCAAGATATGTCGCAAGGTGTACTCGAAACAACAAACAGACCACTCGATATGGCTTTGCAAGGCGACGGATTCTTTGTATATAATGTAAACGGCAAAGACCAATATTCACGCGCCGCAGCTATCTCGCAAGACAAGACCGGTAATTTGGTGGACACAAGCACTGGAGCATTTTTGCAAGGCTACAATGTCGAAACTGATGCTAATGGCAGAATTTCAAAAAATTCTGACGGCACCAATCGGCTCAATGCTAATAAATCTAATCTCGTAATTACTACTGAAACGGTATCGCCGCCACGCCAATCGCAAAATATTTCTTTCTACGGCAATCTAAACGCTGGCATGGCAACAGGCGACTCCCGCAACACAAGCATAAATGTATATGATAATCTTGGCGGCGTACACTCGCTTTCGCTTAGTTTTTCTAAAACAGCAAATCCTAACGAATACGCTTTGGCGTCTTCCATAGATGGACAAGCCGTTACAGGTGGCGCAGCTAACATTACTTTCAATGCCGACGGCACACTTTCGACGCCAAACAATTTGACTTTTAATCCAGCCGACATTAATACCGCTTTGGGCGGGCAGCTTTTCGACCCAGCCGCTGCGCCGTTAGTTGTTACTTTGGCAGATCCGAATAATTTGATGGGCGGGCTTACGCAATTTTCCGGATCTAACACTGCTTCGTTCAAATCGCAGGACGGCTATACCGCCGGCGATTTGCTGAATCTCACCGTTGCTCGCGACGGGAAAATTTACGGCTCATTCACCAATGGACAATCCGAAGTCGTCGGGCAAGTCGTTATGGCGAAATTTACAAATCAAGACGCACTCGTCCGTAGTGGTGATAACTTTTTCTCGGCTTCGCCAAATAGCGGCGCAGCCATAATCGGCACTGCGAACGATTCATTTCCCTCATCGTCCATCGTTGGCAAAGCCTTAGAGCAATCCAATGCAGACATGACCGAACAATTTACTAAGATGATTTCCACTCAACGTGCATTTGAAGCCGCTTCGCGTACCATTACGATAAGCGATACTTTACTTGCTGAAGTAAATCAACTTAAACGATAATTCCTGAAAAGGATAACTCCCTCCCAATCAACAGGCTGTTCCCAGAACAGCCTTTTTTTTTATTAATTTGCTACCTTTACAATAATACTTCGTGCTTGTCGTCGCTAATATTAATAATAGTTAATTACATTTTCACACAATTCAGAGAAATTGATATGATGAAAAAAAACAAATTAACTTGCATCTCGTTTTCCTATTATCTGGAGCTGCAGGCGATATAATAGCCTCGACAAGTAGCCGTTCCCCTTGTCAAGGGAAACACTTAATATAGTGAATAATTAATAAATATAGAAATTCACTAAGAAAGACATTTCTCGAACCTCTGTTGAATATTCCAATAAACCAACATTTACTCCACTTAAAGCATATTTAAGTAGCCGTTGCAAAAAAAACTGAACTTCCAAAATGGAAGCAGTTGACATGATCTTTTGAGGCAATTATATGAAAAATTTTAAGGCAAATATTGCATTTACTTACTCCAAATATACGAGATTATTTGGAGCAATGCTGTTAGTTGCTATTTTGGGAAGTTCCAATGCA
>JBBRJR010000242.1:0-3539 GCA_038218865.1 Kapaibacterium sp. (SeqCode)
TTGACAAGGGGTTCAGTTGAGAGGTGCAAAACCTTAAAATCACACTGAAAAACACAACAAAAACACTATGAAAATGTAAATATTTTTATAGTGTTTTTTATTTTAAATTGAACGCTTTTGGAGATATTTGTCTAAAAATCACATCTATTTTCACATTAAAATCACAAGGTTATTTAGAAATAATAAAACTATTATTTTGTGAATTCGCTGTGATTTCACTGCGATTTTATTGAGATTTTGTCAACTTCAGTTCCCAAAAATGGGAAAATAAGGTATAATATAAATATAAATGGAAGGAGAATTTTAGATGAAACCAATGAAGCCCAAATACCGGAATTTAGAAAAGGTCGAGTTTGTTATATCTGATAAATCAAAGGAAATCATTAAACAGTATTCGGAATACACGAAATATACCGAAAGCGAGATTGTTGACCACTTGATCTACGAGATTATCAAGGAAGACCAAGAATTTGTAGCATATTTGAAGTCCAAACGATATGCGAAGAAAATATTGAGCAAAATATTTCATGATGATGATTTTTCCACTTATGAAAAGGAAGTGAATACGATTGGGAAGACAGATCAAGCGACTATCGAATTATAATGAGATTGGAGTCAATGTATCCGGCCCGTTTTCTGAAGCAGAAATACTAGCAAGGCATTCAGAGTATGAAACCTTATCCCCTGAGGAATTTAAGAAGAAATATAAAAATTACTCTTTTAAGCCTGCGATAATAGAAATCGAAGGTAAGAAATACGAGATTCAAGTTAATCATTGCTGTAGCCCATTCTGCAAATGGTTTGGTTTGCCGCAGAAAAGGTATGTTAATTTACGCCATATGCCATCTAGATACAAATTTGTCAGTGCTCGTTCGTCCTCTGCGGATCGTTTGATAGCGTGCAATGATGTGCCAGATTTAAGTATATCTGGGTTCGCACAAATACATTACACATCAGAATTATCTAATTGGTCAATTGCCGAAGAAATAAAGCGATTAATAAAAATCAACTCAGTTGCACCTTTAAAAGACAGTTATGTATTCCATAATGCTGGGTGTACTAAAACGGATGACCCATTTGTTAATCAAACGGGATTTTACCGGAAAGGCAAGACTACTGCGGGATCTGAAAAATATCAGTGCAAGGAGTGCAAGAAAATAACATGTGTTCTACCGACCGTCGATAAGAGGTTTAATTACAATCAAAAGCTAGACGGAATGCTCTTCGATTTTGCAAAAGATATTATAGCCAGAGCTCCAGTTAGAAGAACCTGCGAAAAGCTTGGAATAGCGTCTGGGACGTATTACTCGAAGCTTGAGATATTATATAAAAGATGCCTGGAATTTCTCGAGGTACACGAAACCGAAGAATTTAAAAAACTGCATTTTAATGAAATCGTGCTTTGCTCAGATTCGCTCGTCTATCATTTGAATAATTTAAGGATTAAGGGTGCTGTCGTAGAAGAAATCCTGGGCAGTGAGGATGATGAAGAAAAAGCAGAATTAAAGTTTCAAACTAAAATTATCGCAACAGCGGATGTTCGTACTGGGTATGTTTTCAGGGCTGATGCGGCTTATGATTTTGATTTCGATTTATTTCAACTTGCAAAGGATACCAATAAGTACCATTGTGATAGATCCTATACATCACTTAGAAAAAATCAAAGGTTAGTATACACTCATTATCCGAAGGACCCCGGCACCAATGATGTAAGCGATATTCTTCAATATGAAAGTGAACTCGCTGAATTTGAAAATAGACTTAAATATGTCCCTGGTAGTCATGTTACTCACACTTATACGGCTATAGCTCACCATTTCCTTCTAAAACAGCTTATAAATTCTGATAAGTGGTATCTTGTCACAGACGATGATAATTCCTTTAAAACAGCAATTTTTCGAAGCTATAAGGACGAGTGTAAGGCTGGGGATATGCATTACTTTACATGCCAGGCAGATAAAAATATTACATTAGCACAATCCAGGAAAAATATGATGAGTGGCAGAAAAGAATTAAACGATTGGGCTGAGGCAAGAGGATTTGGAAAAGAATCGGTTATGAGCAAGGCTAGAATGTATTTGGTTGAATATTTCTCGAATAATGAAATCTATGAGCATTATCCCGGCTCAACATTTCTTAAGCGTAGCCTTGGTCCAATAATAAGTCCTCTTGCGTCAATATCCGAAGGCAAAAGGGATATTGACTTCCTGACGGATACAACAGCTATGGGCGTTGAGGATTTGGCTAGAATTGTTGCTGAAGTCAGCTCAATTACGGTTGACAACTTCTTTCAAGAGTTAAGGCGTAGGGTGTCTATCCTGGAAAGGCCGCTGGTAACGGCACGAGGTAAGAATAAGAGCTATATTTATGCAAATGGCAATCCAAAATACGCACAGTACATGGTGACAATATTCAGAACGTTTTATAATTTTTGTTGGACTAAAAATACTTTTGGGCGAAGACTTACGCCAGCTCAGAAGATTGGATTAACGGACAAGGTTTATACAATTAAGGATATTATATACTTTAAGTAATCAAAAGTATATTAACGGAATCCTGCTCTACAGAGTGAGAAGTTTGCTCTCTCTTGGCGACAGGGGCAGGTTCTCTGACTCGTCATGATTATTTCTCTAACAAAAATAAAGGTTCAGTTATTCAACGGGTTCCGTTTTGAGGTGCAAAAAAAAGACATCAAAAATCACACCTAAAAACAGCCTAAAATTAATCAAAAGGACAACGAAAAACCGCCAAGCAATTTAGCGGTTTTCGTTGTTTTTTTATTCTGTTTACATAAAACTCAACATATTATTTTTTTTGTTATTGATTGCTCTTAAAAAGGGTTTACCTAATCGAGTAAATCTAAATGCAATTACTGGGAGTTCAAACAAAATGAACTTATTACCAATATAAAAATGTAATAACTAATAATTAAGCTAAACGACTTTCCGGGTTCAAGCCGAGAATTGGGCACTCAACGGTGTTTTGCCTTTTACAAAGGTTCTTAAACACCTCATGCTGCAGGCATATCGTAGTGCCTTATATGAAAATAGTATAATTAAAATACAATACAATTTCAATAAATATTTTAATTTTTATATTTCTCAAACATCGAGAGCCACGCTTTATCACTTCTATTCAAAAGGTCTGGGCAATAAAATTTTATATTATATATATTTTTTAACGAAATATAGAAAACTTTAAAGTTAACCGAGTCATAAGTTCTTCCATATTGGTGTATAATGATTATAGAATAAAAAAATTAAAAGGTCGTATTTTTAGACTAGGCTTAGCTTTCAATATAACAATTACAATTTATATAAAAAACATTGCTGCAGCAATATAGTATCCCATTATCAACTAGAGAAAATACAAATCAGAAATAAATGTGTTAAGTGCGGTAATTAATTTTCTTACAAAGAAGAATTCAATCCATGTATGCCAATGTATAAAGAGATTAATTGCAAATTATGTGATTGCATCAGATAATTGCAGAGGGGGTATTTATGAAAATTATTAAAAACATTTTCTTTGTCTTTTCC
>JBBRJR010000243.1:0-3534 GCA_038218865.1 Kapaibacterium sp. (SeqCode)
CCCCCTCTTACAAGAGGGGGAGAAGGAAAAGATTTTTATTTAACAACTTACAGGTTGTTCTAGGTTCTTTCTCCCTCTCCAAAGGAGAGGGCTGGCGCAGAGGTCCTCGTAAGTGAAATATCATTTACATTTTTAATTCAACATTCGTGCCTGTCTTAAATACGAAATTTTACCTTTTTTCTATTTTTCTATAATTATCGGCAAGTGTTTGACGGAATTATTCATTTGAACTTTAAGGAAATATACTCCGGTGGCGATATTATTTGTTTCAAATGAAATTTGTTCAGTGCCTTTGATGTTTTTATTTGTACAAATATTAAGAATATGTTCGCCTTGCGTGGAAAATAAATCAATCGAAACGCTTGTTTGTATTGGCGAATTGATTTGAACATACCCACCATTTATAATTGGCGAAGGAAGAATACTTACC
Organism: Kapaibacterium sp. (SeqCode); assembly: GCA_038218865.1. Classification (GTDB taxonomy): domain Bacteria; phylum Bacteroidota; class Ignavibacteria; order Kapaibacteriales; family UBA2268; genus JBBRJR01. The sequence goes on from JBBRJR010000243.1 coordinate 431, forward strand.
GAGCCTTGAAGTGTATCGCTTGTGAATACAATTGGAATGTCGCAACGCGAACCAACTGTTAAACGGAAGTCCTCAGGCTCTCCTTCGAGTGGAACTCGCTTTAGTAGGCAATTCATACCGAAACTTAATGTATCCCAAATGAATGCCGAACGCGAAGAAGTCGGAGTGAAGCATATTTCAAGCTCACGCGTCTCGCCAGCGAGGATTATAAGCGGCATTTGGCTTTGTGGAATTGAAAAAATGGTGTTATAATTAAGATAAATATCGCTTAGAGAGATTGTATATTTGCCATAATTCGTTAGCGAAAGCGTTTTTTTGCTCATATTACTGATTGGCGTCAATCCAAATTCGAGATTAACTGAGTCTGGGGCGTTTCCGAGTGCAAGGGTAAAGCCAGGGATTTCCTTTTTGATTACAGTTTCGAGTCCGCTTAGGTCAGTTACGACTATTTCAAAGTAAGCGTCTAAATAACTGTTCGCAACTACGATGGTGATTTCCAGTTCGGAGGTGCCGGTTCTCGTTTGGTTTGCGATGGAACAGTTCACGAGTGAGATAATCTGTAGGGAATCGATACCTAAATCGAATGGGGAATCTTCGCGGAAGCGGTATGTGAAGAGTGTATTGCATTCGTCGGCTTGGGCGTCGAAACGTGGAGCTGAGGTGTCGCTTACAAAAGCAAAATTGTACGCAGCGATGTCTCTTTCTACGCAATCGTTGCCCAATATAAGTGTGTCTGTCCAAGTAGTGTCCTTTGGCGAAGTAGTGCAAAAGGTAATTGTTCGGGATTCGCCTGGTTGCAAAAGGAAAGGACCTGTGAAGTTAGCAATAACTTTGTCGTTGTTGTTCTTAAATTTGTATTTGGAAACCTGCCTGATGTGTTTTCCATAATTATAAAATACAATGTCGAAGCAATTTTGATTTTTTACGCCGAAATTCAAGTCAAGCGAAGCTAAATCAGGCGAATAGTTTGGCTCTAAGCCGACAGTAAAGCCGGGAATTTCTATAGCTTTCCGGCTTTCGGAGAGCACTGAATCTACCGCTATGACTACGAACGAGCCGTCAAGGAATTGGTTGACGAGATCTGCTTGGAATTTGACCATAGATTGATATGGTTTGAATTGTGGAACGCTAACATTTACATTATCGACGTTTTCGACGGTTACCGAAGCTATTTTGGAATCAGTCAGCGTCGAGTCGGTAACAGTCAAGTCAGTGTGGAAGCAGTCCAAAGCTGAGTATATACGTGGCGGCACCAAATCTAAGATAACCAAGCCCATTCCGCCTAAGTATCCGTAGGAGTTTGCTTCGCCAAAGCCATAGACGAAGGCAGCGAATTTGCCAAGGGAGGCTAAGCTGTGTACTCCGTCGGAGACAACGAAGTTTGCCCAATAGTATCCAGTTTTTTCGACTTGCTTAAAGTCTGTAACAGGCTTGGCTATGCCGTCAATGGTAAGATTGCTGACGGCTAATTTATCTCCGATAATCGTAATGTATTGCTTATCGTACGCCTGAAAAAAAACATTTCCTCTTTCGCTTCTGCCTTGCGCGTTTATTACGCGGTAAGAGCTTATGTACTGCTCGACGGGCGGAATAATGAGCATCAAGGGGTCTGAGTAGTTGTCCGGCAAATTGTTTGATTTTGCGGTTTTTTTGTATTGGGCAACTAAGATGGGCTCGTTTGACTCCATATAGAGTGCTTCGTCTAAGATGCTCTCGAAAAATTGCCCGGCATTCAACTTTATGATAGCGCCGTTAATCTTAACTTCGGTGTTATTGTTGGCAGCGAGAATTCTAAATAAGTCAGTTCCTCTGCTTGTAATTGTTGGTGGCTGCGCGAACGGGACAATTATAGCATTTTTGCCCCAAGATTTGAGCGGAATCATCTGCTCGATGAGGCAATCGCGAGAAGGGCTGGATATATCACCCACAGGTACAGTAGCTCTTTGCTGCCCGGCGAAAACGGCAATTGGCTTGTTTGCTTTGACGAAAGAACCTGTCATGTCCGATTGTCTGTTATTTTTATTATCTACTAAAGCTTGTACCAAATAGACTTCTCCTTTTGCGAGGGTAATGTTTTGAATCTTCAATCCATTAGCAAAAGTAGGGGCTTTAGGTGTTATTGTTATGTTGGTATTGTCCTCGGTAGCGACAATCGAAAATTGCGAAGGAGTGCTACTACTGTTGATTGTGGACGAAGATGCGTCGCCATCGGAATTATATGCTAAAACGTAGTACTCTTCGCCCAGAGCATCGGTGGGGATTACCAGAAATGCCTCGCTCGTCAAACTTGCTTGGTTAAGTGCGTAAACGGTAACTTCGTCGTCGCTCTCGACGTGGAAGGATTGCTTAGCTTTTTGTTCATTTTGGCTGTCCCCTATAATAGTGCCGCTTTGGTTAAACCCTAACAGCTCGTAATTATAATGAGTAATACTGAAAGAGTAAATCTTTGATGGGTCGTTTATGGTAAAATTCTTAGTGAAGACTTTCCCCGATCGGTCGGAATAAGTGATTATTCCTTTTGTTGGGACTTTAGAAGAAACAAATATCATAAGGGAGTCTGTGCTATTGGCGAACCTATCGTTATGATAATTAGGTAAGAAAGTTAGCCAAAAGTCCTTGCCTTCTGTATCTATAAAATCTTGTGAATAGGAATGCGAGCAGGCAAAGGCAAGTATTATCGAAAAAAATATAAAATGTCTCATTTTTATTTCCCTTTAATTTAGAGAAAATCATTATTTTTGAATTAATGTATTAACTGTTATTCGATAAATATATTTTACATGAAAAAATTACTGCACGGAGAAATCCTCCAAGAAAGATTAACGCCCGAAGAGGCGAAAGGCTACAAAAGGCATCCTGTCAGCGTTATGCTTTGCAATATAAGGAGTATGTATAACGTTGGATCAATATTCCGCACTTGCGACTCGGCGTTAGTCGAAAAAATATATCTTTGTGGCTTCACTCCGCAGCTACCACGAGCAGAAATCGAGAAAACTGCTCTCGGAGCAACCGAAACTGTGCCTTGGGAATATTTCGCAGAAGCAAAGGATGCAATCGCCAAAGCACGCAGCGAAGGCAAACGAATAATTGCACTGGAATTGACG
>JBBRJR010000244.1:0-3504 GCA_038218865.1 Kapaibacterium sp. (SeqCode)
GATATGGCAGTCCGTACAGATGCGGGCTTGGTCGGGGTGGTCATCGCAGCCGGTAAAACCTATTCTTTAGTAGAATTGCTCAATAATCGAAATATCAGGATAGCTGCCAAAATAATGAGAAATCAAATTGATGGCTTAGTAGCGTGGGAGGGAGGCGAGTATTTGCTTTTGAAAAATATTCCGACTTCTTTCGATATTTTGCCTAATGATATTGTATCTACATCTAACTACAGCAATAAGTACCCGTCAGACGTTCCGATTGGTAAAGTGCTTCGGATAGAAAAAGATCCGGGTTCTCTTTTCCATAAAATAATTATCGAGCCATTCGCAAAATTTAATACTTTAGAGCAAGCCTTTGTTATACAATATATACCTAATCCAGAATTAATGATTATAGTCAAAGGCGTAGAAGAAAGACTCTTAGACCAGAAGCGAGGTTCAAGAAAATGAAATTAACTACTCAACGCACCGAGCTTAATAAATTCCCTATTCGCTATGTGATTTATATCATTGCAGCGCTTTTGCTAACTGTGATTGATTTGCTTTTTATTGATTTAATTCAAATAGAAAGCATTACGCCAGATTTGCTGCTTATATTGTGTATTTGGATTGCTCTTGCCGAAGGGCAGTTTTTCGCTGTTTTTGCTGCGTTTGGTATTGGTGTTTTCTACGATTTAGTTTCCGCAGATGTTATCGGAACGAACGCACTTGCCAAAGTTGTGGCTGCTTTCGTCGCCGGTTATTTCCATAAAGAAGGAAGCATAAAGCACAGCTTGAAGTCTATCAGATTCATTCTGGTAGTTTTGCTTTCTACAATTGTTCATAATATAATTTATTTCTTTTTCTACATCAAGGCAGGCGATATTGGCTTTTTCTCTTTCTTTTTGCGATATGGATTAGCAGCTTCCTTTTATACGACAATCATTTCCGCCATTGCTATTTTTGTAAAAATTCCTGAAAAGGAAATCAATGTTGATTGATACATTACTCAGATATACCTTCTTTTGTTATTTCAATTAATTCCATCAATTTCTTCATTTCATCTGAATAGAATATAACACCATCCTCATGCCCACGCATAGCAAAACAGCCAGTTGACAGGTTTTGCTTTTTGCAAAATTCAGCCGCATTCATTGCTATTTCAGGAGTGCCGTAGTTAAAATAATTCTCGGTCGCTTGATTTGTTTTCAAAAGAAAAGCCCATATCACTGAATTGTGAATATGGGCTATATATTTGATTTTATCATTTATTTCATAAATTGCAAGATGCGTCAAGGATTCCGAGGACGCCGACAGCTCGCCAGAGCATTCAATTTTGTTGTCTTTAATTGAATAATCCATAATCGTGGAAAAGTGCTTTGACTCTAATTTTTCTATTCCACCTGTCGCAGAACCGGAAATATAACATTGATTACCATTGAACCGTTTGCTGATATTTCCAAAACCAATTCCTGATGGCAAGGCACCAATAAAATTCCAATCATATAACCGCTGACGAGCTTCCAGAATGTCGGCAATTTCTGCTTCTTTTGGGGGCGATCCCTTTTTTAAAAAAAGAGAGAATTTTATATAACCTTCTTCCATATTATTCTAAATATGTATAACCATAAAGTCCTGAGCGGTAATTGGACAAAAATTCTTTGCCCTCTTCGGTAGATATTTTCCCGGCTTTGACGGCGCCAGTAACCCACGTTTCAACTGTACGGACTAATTTTTTTGCATTGTATTGGACATAATCCAAAACTTCGGCAATCGTTTCGCCGTCGATGACTTGTTTGATTTCGTAACCGCTGTCATTTACTACGACATGTACAGCGTTGGTATCTCCAAATAAATTATGCAAATCGCCCAATATTTCTTGGTAAGCACCAACTAGAAATACGCCAATATAATACGGATGACTCGCATTGAAATCGTGTACACTTAAATAAGAAGTAAAATTGCCAGTCGAAATAAAATGATCTATTTTGCCGTCCGAATCGCAAGTTATATCTTGAAGCGTAGCGATTCTATCGGGTTTTTCGTTCAGCCTATGAATTGGCATAATTGGGAAAACCTGATCAATTGCCCAAGAATCCGGCAATGATTGAAACAACGAAAAATTACAGAAATACTTATCGGCAAGCATTTTTGAAAGCATCCGGATTTCTTCCGGCGGGTGCTTCATCTCAATACTTAATTGGTGTGATTCGATAGCTATCGACCAGAATAGCCTCTCGATCAAAGCCCGGGTGCGCAAATCAATTAAGCCTAAGCTGAACAGGTCAAGTGATTCCTCGCGGATTTGCTGGGCATCGTGCCAGCTTTCGAGCATTTTAGCCGGAGTTATTAAATCCCAAATCTTGTATAATTCATGCACTAATTCGTGATCTTCGTCTGAAATTTTCATAGTATCATCGTTCCACGTAGGAAGCGATGCAGTTTCCAAAACATCGAATACAAGTACCGAGTGGTGAGCCGTAAGCGAGCGGCCTGATTCTACAATTAAATTAGGATGACTTAAACTATGCTTATCGCAAACATCAACTAACGTTGAAACTGCATCGTTTACGTATTCCTGAATTGTATAATTAATGCTGGAGCCGGAAGTGGAAGAGCGAGTGCCGTCGTAATCGACACCAAGACCACCGCCAATATCGAAAAATTCAATCCCGCAGCCGATTCTTTTTAGCTCTGCATAGAATTGCGAGGCTTCTTTGAGGGCAGTTTTAATTTTACGAATCTTAGTAATTTGACTGCCCAAATGAAAGTGAATTAGTTTGACTTGGTCGAGCATTTTATTCTTTTCGAGTATTTCTACTGCTTCGAGCAATTCAGATGACGTAAGCCCGAATTTACTTCTGTCGCCGCCAGAGTCTTCCCATTTGCCGCTGCCACTGCTCGAAAGCTTTATGCGAATGCCTATATTTGGCTTTATCTTCAATCTTTTGGAAATAGAAATAATTAATTTTAATTCATTAAGTTTTTCGGCTACGAGAAATATTTTTTTTCCCATTTTTTGGGCTAAAAGCGCAAGCTCGATATAATCTTCGTCTTTGTATCCATTGCAAATGATAAGGGATTCCTCGTCGGAATTGACAGCTAAAACAGCGTGTAGCTCGGGCTTTGAGCCTGCTTCGAGACCAATATTGAATTTTTTACCGTAGGAGACGATTTCCTCAACTACGGGCCTCATCTGATTTACTTTTATAGGATAAATGATAAATGAATTGGAGTTGAAGCCATATTCTTCTGTGGCAATTTTAAAACAATTTGCAATTGTTTCTATTCGATTGTCCAGAATATCCGGAAAGCGCAGCAAAACAGGAGTTGAGACGTCCCGCAATTGCAGTTCATCGATTAAATCTTTTAAATCTATTTCGCCACTGTTTTTCTTGGGTTTAACTACTGCGTGCCCTGCACTGTTAATACTAAAATATTCTGTTCCCCACCCGGAGATGTTGTAAAGCTCCATAGAATCTTCGACTCGCCATTTTCTCATTATTACCCCATTTATTATCTATA
>JBBRJR010000245.1:0-3484 GCA_038218865.1 Kapaibacterium sp. (SeqCode)
TATGTCAAGAGCGAGTACAGCATTCACGGCAAGTGCAGGCTTTGCCGTAGGGCATTCGAGCGAAATAATTTTTTGCTCAATATCATTCTCAAAGAGTCGAAGATTAGAAATATTAAAGTCAGTCAGTCTTTTTCCAAAATCATTTATTGGGAAAATCTTTGCGGCCAGGCGTGGGTAGTTAGTTGTGTCAATCCCATAAATCGAAATATTTCCGCAAATAGCATTGATTTGCGAAATATTTATTAATATTAGAAAAATAAGAAAATTTCTGATATTTGAATATACCGTGCGAAAATTATTCATTCCATTTGAGAATGTTCTAAAATAAATACGAAAATAGAAAATGATGACTAATACAAAAATACTAATTAATTTCTAAATGAGTAAATTAAAACATATTTTAAAAGATTGCTAAACAGTCCGCTATAAAATAAATAACATCTTAATTCATAAATAATAACAAAATTAAAATAACGTCCTAACTAATAACTAAGATAACACGAGCAACACGAGAAAAAAATGCAAAATTCTGCTCAAAATGACGAAAAAACATTGTCGCAAGGGAAAATACTTGTCGTCGATGACCAAGAGCCGTTTATAAAGCTGTTTAAACGTTTTTACAAAAACACCGATTACTTCGTCGAAGGCACTACAAATCCGAGCGAAGCACTCCGATTGATAGAATCGGGCGGCGGATATGATTTAGTGGTGCTGGACGTAATGATGCCCGGCAAATCAGGCTATGAAGTCTGCCTCGAACTCAGAAAAAAATACAGCCTATTTGAACTCCCGGTACTTTTTTTGACGGCACGCATGGAAAGCGAGAGTAAACTCGAAGGGTTTGCTGCTGGTGGCAATGATTATCTGACCAAGCCCTTTGATGCTGCCGAGCTGATAGCTCGCTCGAAAACTTTGGTAGAGCTTAAAAAATTATTCGAGCGAAATCAAAAACTGGAAGCAAATTTGCGAGACCACAATCAATTTTTGAGGATGAACATACACGATCTGCGCAGCCCGCTTACTTCTATTATGATGCTTGCCGAACTTTTACAATCGGACGTCGAGCAAAATAAACCTGCACAAGAAAGCCTCGCGACCATTATTAGCTCTTCGCGGCAAATGGTCAGTATGGTAAGCGAAATATTAGATTTCAGCAATTTGGAATGCAATAATATTGAGATTAAACCAGAGACTGTGTCTGTTTCTTCCCTGATAGCACAAGTTTTGGATATTCAAAAGCCTTTGGCAAACAAAAAAAATCAGGAAATAATCTTCAAGCAGCAAACTACGGAGAGCTGCGTGTTGGTTGATTCCGAAAAAATTATTCGTGCGATGGGAAATATATTCAGCAATGCAATAAAATTTACACCTGAATCAAAATCAATTTTTGCGGATATAAGACCTATTGTCTGCAACGGCGAAGAATTTATTCGGCTTGAAATTACCGACGAGGGTCCGGGTTTTACCGAAGTTGAAAAATCCCAAATTTTCACCAAATTCGGCAAATTTTCTGCACGTCCGACCGGCGGCGAGTATTCCTCGGGCTTGGGACTTATGATAGCCAAGCAGCTTATCGAGCTGAATGGTGGAAAAATCCAGCTCGACAAAAAATACAGCTCAGGCAGCAAATTTATAATCGATTTGCCGCAAAAAATAAAGGAATAACTGCGCCCCTCAATCTTTATCGAAGTGCTGATAATCTTTGAAGGAGCTGAATTCACCGCCCCAACGCCAGCCTAACTTTTTGAATTCGATAACAATGGGCGAATCAGCCGTCAGGGTGCCGCGCTGCTTGGGATTGTAAACCGCTCCTTCGGGCGAAATATTTCCGTCAGCATAAACGGCGGGATTTTCTACTGGATTGAAATCAATTGCTCTGCCGAAAGAATGCTTGCTGAGTCGCGTGGTGTTGGCTATATTGCGATAATTAAAAGCGGAAGTATTGTTCGCACTCATTGAGGCATCGTCCGACCATTTGTATTTGACAATCGGAATAACCCGACGTATGGGAAATTTTTCTTTCAGCATTAATTCAAAAATCGCAACAACTTCTCCGGCAAGTTCTTTATGGACAATGATTTGACCTTGGTGCAATTTACTGTCCATTGAAATATATTGCACTGTCAGAAGTTCTAAATCATTGATTACGTCCAGAGGTGCTTTGCTGCCACTAAGTGCTTCTTCGAGTGACATATTGCAATCAATAATTGGCTTTTCGGCTTTTAGTGCGACGAAAGCAGAAAAAATAATTATACATGTCATTAAAAATGCTTTTTTCATATAGGGCTTTGGCTCCTCAAATTATTTCATTATTCATTCGTTTTTATATTGTTAATATTGTACACAACAAAAAAAATGCCACTTTTATGAGTAATAAATTTGAATTAGTATCATCATATAAACCAGCGGGCGACCAACCGCAAGCGATAAAGGAATTAATCGAAGGATTGGATAGGAAAGATAAATTTCAAACGCTTTTGGGCGTTACCGGTAGCGGTAAAACGTTTACGATGAGCAACGTAATCCAAGCCGTGCAAAAGCCGACGCTGGTAATTTCGCCGAATAAGACTTTGGCTGCGCAACTTTATAGCGAATTCCGCAATTTTTTCCCGAATAACGCCGTTGAGTATTTTATTTCGTACTACGATTACTACCAGCCAGAAGCATATATTCCGCGAACCGACACATATATCGAAAAGGATTTTGCAATTAACGACGAGATAGACAGATTGCGCCTGAAAGCTACGAGTTCACTTGTCGAGGATAGGCGGGACGTTATCGTCATAGCCAGCGTCAGCTGCATATATTCTATTGGCAATAAAGATGACTTTATCGGTATGCTTTTGCCGCTGCATACGGGTATGGAAATTTCGCGCAAGCAGCTAATTTACCGCTTGGCGGATTTGCACTACACGCGTAATGATATTGATTTCCAACGCGGTACTTTCCGCGTCAGAGGCGATGTCATCGATATTATTCCAGCTTATGAAAATCGAATAGCCGTCAGGATTGAGCTTTTCGCTGATGTTATCGAAAAAATCGGCTTTGTCGATTCGGTAACTGGCAAGCGGGAATCCACAATGGATTCGATTGTTATTTTCCCTTCGAAACTTTTCGTAACGAGCGAAAATAAAATGGCAAAGGCTATGAATGACATCAAAGATGAGCTTTACGAGCGGCTGAAAGTTTTGCGAGAGGAAAATAAATTAGTCGAAGCGCAGCGATTGGAGCAGCGTACGCTTTTTGATTTAGAAATGATGCGGGAAGTCGGCTATTGCTCAGGCATCGAAAACTACTCGATGCACGTCTCGGGACGCTCGCCCGGCGACAGACCGAATTGCATATTCGATTTTTTCCCGAAAGATTTCCTACTTATGATTGACGAGAGCCACGTTACTGTTCCGCAAATCGGAGCAATGTACAAGGGCGACCGCGCCAGAAAAATGAACTTAGTCGAACATGGCTTCCGGCTGCCCTCGGCGCT
>JBBRJR010000246.1:0-3472 GCA_038218865.1 Kapaibacterium sp. (SeqCode)
GCAAGGGTGTTCTTCCTCACACAAAGCCTAATGCCTTCTTTAGATGTCCAACACCTCAAAAGTGTTGGACATCTGGATTGCGATGGGGTTCATCTTTTGCTGAGAAAAAATAATTATTTTCCCGATTTAGTTCTATTGTCATATTTGCAAAGAATTTGACAATTCTCTATTACCGTTTTGCCGCCACTGTGCCATGGCAAAATATGGTCTGCTTCCATTTCATTTATTTCAAAAGTTTTGCTGCAAGTAGGGCAGATGCCATTTTGCTTTTCATAAACTTTTCGCTTCATTTTATCATCGAATTGACGCAAACTCAAATGCTTTTCGTCGCGTGTCAAAATATATAAATATATTCCTTTGATGCTTTGAACGTCATCATCGTCGATTAATTTCAATATTTTTGCTTCTAATTCGCTCGCATCATAAATGTTGTCCTTATAACTGTTATATAAAAACCCCCATTCTATTCCTTTCATTTCTTTGCGGTATTTTGGGAAAATAACTTTCACCCAATTTATTACGTCTTGGAAATATTTCCATAAATCATCTGCTTTTTGCATTTTTTGATGAGTACCCATATAGTCTTCAATATTTCCTTTTGAAATCCAATCGATGGCAGTTTCCAAATATTCCTGCCTAATTGCCGAGCCTGCGAGATACTCATGCCCAATAGCATAAGCTGGGCAACCGCTGCGGCTGAAATATCTTTTTGCTTCGGTTACCCAAGAGCCGTGATATACTGCGTTTCGCAATTCTTGGTCGGTCAGCTTTTCGCCAGCGATATTGATTGTTTTGAACCATTCGAGCTTTTCGCTGCTGGCGCCACTGCAAAAATAAACCATTAATTTATAATTCAGAATTTGTTCTTGTATGTCGTTTTGCAAATTATGAAAATACAGCATATTGAACGAAAAATCACCTTCTACGAATTGGCAAATAGAAACAGTCCGCTGCTGTCCGTCGATAATCTCAAAATTGCCGTCGTCGCGAACTGCCCAATACATCACATTCAGCGGGAAATCTTTGCGAACAGTATTAATCACAGCGTCGCGCTGCTTGTCCTTATAGATAAACTCGCGTTGATAAGGCGGGCGAATATCCAGCCGACCGCCAAAGCCCACAACTCCGCTTTCGGCATTATCTTTATAGCCCGCAGTCAATTCACGAATCGTAATTTCTTTCAGTTCTATTTTCATGGGTTTTTCCTTACATCTTTGAAATTGATAAATTATTTTCGTCGTCGTTCCAATTTATAGGATTATTAACGATATATTGCCTAATATTATACAATGATTTGTCATTATGGATAATATGATCATAATACGATTTGAGCCATCCGAAATTATAATCATCATAATTTTGACGAATTTCGCGTGTTACTGATGATTTATATTGTGAAATAATTTTTGGAATAAATTCCATATTGCGATTATTGTGTATTGGCAAGGAACAACCATGATTGTTCCCTACGTTTTTGTTCCCTTATGTGCATCTGTACGGAACAACCATGGTTGTTCCCTACGTTTTTGTTCCTTATGTGCATCTGCAAGGAACAACCATGGTTGTTCCCTACGTGTTCCCTACGGCTACTTCCCCCTCTTTACGATTATTCCGATTGCATTTGTTTTTTCTATCCATTCAGAAACACTTAACACAAAACTTGGCAAACCTGCTAGAGATTTAAAGTGGTCAAATTCGACCACTTTAAAATCCGGATTATTTATTATTTCCCAAGTCCCCAAAAATTCGAGTGTATATCTATTTCTTAACCAATTTTTAATTATATCTGCCGCACGGCTTTCGCTTTTTTTGGCATTTGCCATATCAGTCAGAGATATGTAATCTCACTGATTAACAGAAACGATTGTAATATCGATATTTTGTACTGTTATTTTAGACATAATTTTTCTTTAGTAGTGATTTCTTCTAATACTGTTATTAATTATCGTTTTGCTGGAGTCAGCAAGATGGTTAGCCACTGGTTCGCCAGCATTTCCACACGATATTTTGGCTTTTTCAATGGCGTTTTCTATCACGTAGTGATTATATTTTGCTTTGTCCTTTTGTCCATAATTTAATCGCTACGCGATAGAGATTTATAAAATAATACGTAAGTTACCATAATGCAATCGCTATGCGATAGTTCTTCTCTATCACTACGTGAAAAATAAATCTAATACTTATCTAACCACAAATTTATTATATTATTTTGAAATTTGCAAGAGAAATTTTCTTCCAAAAATTCCCTACGGTTACCTCTCCTTCTTACGTATCAATATTCTGGCATATAGCTCTTTGCCATTTATTCTGAATCTGCTTACTTTGCCTGTTAATTCTTCGACTAATACTCTATCGATTCCTACTATCTCAAACTGCTCAGGATTGAACTTGTCCAAAAAAGTAATTGGAACGCCCATGGCGCCGTCGTAGTCGCAAGGTATGTCTTTGGTTTTGTCCACGTTGATAGCGTCGTAGTTATCATATTTTGGATATTCTTCTGGCGTGTATTTTTTTACTAATAATAATTCTTCGTGCCGCTCATCGTAATCCAAATTTGTAAACCATCTTACGCCTTTTACTCTAATATATTTATTTCCATTGTCATCTATTCTTGATCCAGCTGCATTAAGCGGATAGTCTTCAGGAACTCCAAACTCTCTATCTCCACTATGGATACTTTTTCCAAACCAAATCTTATTTGCTTTAACTAATTGGAAAATCTCTTTGTAGGTTACAGCATTCATGTTTCCCAAAATCACAAACTTCTTATCATATTCAATTAGCTGTGCCACATACTCCCTGAAAAGCGAAAATGGCGGATTGGTAACTACTATGTCGGCTTGCTTCAAGAGTTCTATGCTTTCGGCACTACGGAAATCGCCATCGCCGTTCAAGTGTTTTATGCCAATTTCTTCGACGTCTGGCACTCTGTTTCCGTTGAGGTCGCCGTTATATTCCAACCAAATTGCTTTATCGGATTCGTGAGTGCTGAATAAATCAGCATTTTGATTTTTATAGCAAGTGGTTATCAGCTTTTTCAGCTGCAAGCTCTCAAAGTTGTGCGAAAAATAATGAAAGAAATTGCTTACATGCGGGTCGTCGCAATTGCAAAATATTGTTTTGCCTTTGAAATGGTCTTTGTAGTGCGAGATTTCTTTTTCAATATCGTGGAGTTGAGTATAGAACTCATCTTTTTTAGCGTTTTTGGCACTATGGAGGTTAGCGTTTTGATTTTGTTTTGCCATTTCACTTTTATCGTGTTATTATTTTTTATTATGAAACACAATAGCTGTGTTCTTTCTGCAATTTACCAAAAATACGTCTCTTTGCAAAGTTTTCTTTTGTCCAAATTGTTGTTTCTCACGCAACAAAAAAAGGGAATGCTAATTAAAGCAATACCTTTTTTCATAAAAACTAGTCTTGGATAGACTATTTCACATATGTAATGCCAATCTCTAATGCTTTTTTGTTT
>JBBRJR010000247.1:0-3466 GCA_038218865.1 Kapaibacterium sp. (SeqCode)
AATGAAATTTTGGTTTATCCAAATCCCTCGGCTTCGAGCGTTTCAATAAATTTCGAAATGCAAAAAGCGGGCGACGTAACTATACAGATTTATAATTATTTGGGCAAGCAGGTTGCATCATTCCAAAGGAATTCTATCGGCGAGGGAGCCGGAACAATTACTTTCTCTACCAAGGATTTGCAGCCCGGTATGTATATCGGAAAATTTATTTCTTCTGGCGGCCGGATAAGTACTTTCCGCTTAACGTGGTCGAAATAATTTTTTCACATTCATTTTTTAAACTGAAGCTTTGATTCAAAAAAAACATTCAAAAAATAATATTAAATATTACTTTGATTGTTAAATATCTTTTTGTAATTTTATTTTTTTTAAAAAATACTTGTTAATGAAATGTATGATTTAAATGCTTTAGTTAAAGTTTTAGCGAAATCCAAACTTGTGGCTGTTCTTACAGGCGCTGGCGTTTCGCAAGAGAGCGGCATAGCAACTTTCCGCGATCCAGACGGGCTTTGGGCGAAATTCAACCCTATGGAATTAGCCAGTATGGACGGCTTCATGTCCAATCCTGAACTCGTTTGGCAATGGTACGGCTTCCGGCGGGAAGTGATGGCGAAATGCGAGCCTAACGCTGGACACTTCGCCCTTGCCGAAATGGAAAATCTGTTCGAGGAGTTTTCGCTGGCTACTCAAAATGTGGATAGATTTCATCAGCGAGCCGGCTCTCGAAACGTACACGAGTTGCACGGCAATATAATTGATAATTTTTGCTGTTCGTGTGGCGCCCCTTATTTGGACGAAATTAATTTAGATGACAAATCGCCTGTCAAATGCAAGGTTTGCTCAAAGTTTATCCGCCCAGCAGTAGTGTGGTTCGGCGAAATGTTGCCTGCCGATGCCTTGAACGCTGCCTCTTGGGCAGCCGAAAACTGCGATGTATATTTTAGTATTGGAACGTCAGCAGAGGTTTACCCTGCTGCACAATTGCCACAATTAGCCAAAAGACGTGGCGCTTATTTAGTTGAAATAAACCCAAATGAAACGAGTTTATCGCGTTTAGCTGATATGAAAATAGCTTTGCCTTCAAGCCGTGCTTTGCCTATGATTCTCGAAGCCATAAAAAATGTTTAAAATTAGAAAGAGTAAAAAAATGTTATTTGGAATAGGAACAGACCTTACAGAAGTTGAAAGAATAAAATCCGCTGTCGAAAAATACGGCAATAGATTTACTAAACGTATTTTTACGCAAGTAGAAATTGATTATTGCGAGCAGTTCAGAGATAAGAAATTTGTGCATTACGCCGCTCGCTTTGCTGTCAAAGAATCATTCAGCAAGGCAATCGGAACGGGCATTACGCAAGGATTTAAGTTCAATGAAATTGGGGTAGTAAACGAGCCGGGCGGGAAACCGTTAATTATTTTGACAGGTGAAACGCTTGATAAATATGGTAAATATAATACCGAAGTGTCAATTTCACATACCGATACTTTGGCAGTAGCTTTTGTTGTTATGGAAGAAGTAACTGATGAAACACCTTCTTCAATCGAAATTGATTTCAATTCAGTTGCTCCTTCGACAGAACCCGAAGGAGAATAATGAATAGCAACGAAGATATAATTGTCTATACCGATGGCGCCTGCCTTAATAACCCCGGCAAAGGCGGCTGGGCAGCCGTTATTATCGAAAATGGAGAGCAAATCGAGCTAAGCGGCGGATTTCGTAAGACAACTAATAATAGAATGGAATATCTCGCTGCCATCAAAGCTATGGAGTTTCTGTGCGATAAAAAGAACAAGATTATAATCCATACAGACTCGATGCTCCTTTTTAATACTATGAGCAATTGGGTGTTTAATTGGGCTAAACGAGGCTGGAAAAAAGCAGACAATAAGCCTATTGTGAATATGGATTTAGTGAAACGGCTTTATGAACTTTCGCGTAGCCTGAATTTGAAATGGGTGAAAGTAGATGCCCACAAAGGCGTCGAGCTTAACGAGCTTTGCGACCAGCTTGCTGGACAACAAGCCGTTAATGCTACCGAGATTGATATGATATTTGAAAATCCGAGCGCTAGTCCGCTAAAAGAGAATTTGTTTGAAAAACAAAATATAATCAAAACGAGCACTAAACCTAAAGCCGCAGAAATTCATATACCTGAAGAAAAAAGCGATATTCCTGCTTTCGAGCAAAATAATCAAACAACTATACTTTTGGAAAATGATCAACTTTTTTTGGAAGTAGATAAAATTGACAATAAAATTATGCTTACATTGAATTCAAAAAAAACAAAAAATAAGGTTAAAATCCCAATAGATGATTTACCTAACTTTATATTCACAATATTGAAGAAGTATGATGAATAGAAGAACGTTCTTAAAAACTACTGCTATTGGAGCTATTTCAGGCTTCGGGCTTTTGTCTGGTATCGATGCGTTCGCGCGTCCGAAAAAGCGTAAATCGCGACGGAAAAAAACTAAAGTAAAAGCAGTTCCAATAGCAACAACTGAGACTGTTTTCGATGGCTTGATGAAATCGGCACAGGCGAATAACTGGAAGCATTATTCCATTGGAGCATTAATCGGCTTAATCGGGCAAAAGCTTTTGGGAACTGGATATTTGGGCGGTACGCTCGATATTAATCCTGCATTGGAAGGCTGCGTGGTAAATCTACTTGAGCTTGATTGCGTTACTTTTTTTGAAAGCTCGCTTTGCTTGGCAAGAATTATCAAGAAAGAAAGATTCACTATGGACGATTACGTCCAAGAACTTACTTTCGTACGCTATCGGCACGGCAAAATTTATAATTACAGCTCGCGATTGCACTACACAGCTGATTGGATTGCAGACAACGTGAAAAAAGACGTTGTCGATGATATAACGCCGCTTTTGGGCGGTGAGCCGATAAAATTCGACTTGTCATTTATGTCGGAAAATTCGGAGCTTTATCCGGCGCTGCGTCGCACGCCCAAGCTGATTGGGGAAATTGAATCGATTGAGGACAGCATACGTAAGCGTAGCTATTCTTATATCCCAACAAAAATGGTGAAAGAAAACTCGAACCGCATACAAACCGGAGATATAATTTGCATCGTTACCTCCAAAGAAGGGCTTGACTACTCTCACACAGGACTTGCGATGGTCGAAAAAGGCGTCGTTAGGTTTTTGCACGCCTCATCGAAAGAACATAAGGTAATTCTCGACGTCGAGCTTGCCGATTATTTGCCAACACATCCGACTGGATTGGGCATAACAGTATTGCGACCCAAAGAAGTGTAGCTGTTTCCTCAACGCTGTTCCTAATGTTACTCGAATAAGGGCTTGATATGACCTTTCCCCGACCCTCTCCAAAGGAGAGGGAGGAATAAGTGACTGTTATGTAACTGCTTACGACGCTATAATTTCGGGTTCTTGCTACCTCTCCAAAGGAGAGGGCTGGGGAAAGGTCCTATTAATATCTTATCCTTGTAC
>JBBRJR010000248.1:0-3460 GCA_038218865.1 Kapaibacterium sp. (SeqCode)
GCCTTGTCCCTACATGAAGAAAATCTGCGTTAAATGGCTTCGCTGTTACCTAACGCCCAAAGCCTGCTGCCTTCTTTAGATGTGCCTCACCTTTGAGGTGTGGCACATCTGGAAAAGAAAATGCCTTCTCTGTTTTCTGGCATCCGCCGCCTCTTAAAATCTTATTTAATTTGTTTCGTTAATAAACTATTCGTAACTTCTCCGATGTTGTGGCAAAATGAAAATGACTTTTTCGTTCAAGTGGCTTAAATCTAAATCCTTTTGGGGCTCGTTTATCTTTTCTATTGCCCTTTGGGGATATACTTCGTTGAACGCTGACTATCAAACTATAGTCGAAGTGCCGTTCAAAGTGAAGCTGCCGCTTAATCGCGCGCTCGAATCGCCACCTCCCGCCAGTGTTTACGTCGATGTCAAAGGCACGGGATGGAATTTATTTAATCTAATCTTTTTTAATAAGTCGAAAGTTTGCTCTGTTGATTTGTCCAAACAGTCTATTTCGGATTCTGTCTATAAATTATCCAAGTTCGACATACAAAAAGGTATTCAATACCTAAAAAATGTCAATCCAGTCAATATTTTAACGGACGCAATCAGTTTGACCACCGGACTAATCGATGATTATTACGTCTTTGTCGTGCCTAAAGTCGTGATTATCCCCCGTAGCGGCTTTACAGTTGTCGGACGCGTAAAGGTTTTCCCCGAACAGGTAAAAATTCGTGGCAATCGAAAGATAATTGAGCAGATTAATCATTGGGATACCGAGCAACATTGGTTTGAAAAAGTCAATAAACCCATCAATGCGAGGGTTACGCTTATCGATACGTTGCCGGGCGTAGTCGATGTTTTCCCTAAAACTGTTACTGTGTCAGTTGATATCCAGCAAATCGGCGAAATTATCATTCCCGACATTCCTATTACAATAACAAACGGCTCTCTTCCGGAGGGTCATCAGATTAAACCGTGGATAATGACGATTACAGTGCAAGGTGGCGTCAATGAAATATCGAAATTGAGCAAAACAGACATCTATGCCTCTATTGATTTCGAGAGAATTATCAATGACTCGACAGGAATCCTCAAACCTATAATAAAATTGCCTCCTAATATTACTTTGCTCAAAACTGAGCCGCAGTACCTCTATCATATTATTAATCAAAGATAGTTTTTTTAGCTTTTCCTTTCTCTTTTTTTAACATTTCTCAATATAATCATAATTCACTTTTGATATTACAAAGTAATTCAGTAATATTGGTGCATGTTATTTTGACAATCTGTGAAATTATCTTTAGATTACAAATTAAGTAGGCGATTGTATGGAAAAAGTCGAACGCGGTCAATGGAGTTCTAAACTTGGATTTATCTTAGCTGCCTCAGGTTCTGCGATAGGCTTAGGTAATATTTGGCGTTTCCCCTATATTGTCGGAGAAAACGGCGGTGCAGCCTTCGTACTGCTCTATCTTTTTTTTGTTTTATTTTTAGGCGTTCCCTGCATCATTGCTGAACTTGCTTTGGGCAGGCGTACCGGGAAGAATCCCGTCGGAGCATACAAGGCAATACGAAATAAACCACTTTGGGTGGCTGCTGGTTTTTTAGGTGTTTTTTCTTGTTTAGCTATTTTGTCGTTTTATGGAGTCATTGCCGGCTGGACTTTTGGCTATATATTCAAAATGCTAACGCACGATGGCACTAGCTACAGCTCGTTCGTTACTAATCCCTTTGTCGAGATTGGTTTGTTTCTTATTTTTCTCCTTTTTACTGCGGGAATCGTTTTAGGTGGTGTCGAAAAGGGCATTGAAAAATGGTCTAAGATACTTATGCCGCTTTTGCTTGTGCTTATGTTTGGACTTATCATCTATGCCAATTCCTTGGACGGCTCCTCGAAGGGCTTGGAGTTCTATATGAATCCAGATTTCTCCAAACTAACAGCTAAATCGGTGCTTTCCGCTGTAGGTCAGGCGTTTTTTTCGCTAAGCTTGGGCATGGGCGTGATGATTACCTACGGCAGCTACCTGCCGAAGAAGTCTAATTTGCTTGTTTCCAGCATTAGCATAGCTTTTTTGGATACTGCAATAGCGATTATGGCTGGATTAATTATATTTCCCGCGCTTTTCGCGATGGGAGAAAATCCAGCGGTTGGACCTTCGCTTGTTTTTGTTGTTTTACCGAAGTTATTTTTAAATATGCCGGCTGGACAAATAGTCGGCGCGTTGTTTTTTGTGCTTCTTTCGGTTGCAGCCTTGACGTCCACCATCTCTATGTTGGAAGTTCCAGTTTCTTATTTTGTAGATGAGAAAAAAATCAGCCGGAAAAACATTGTTTGGGCAGCAACTGCGTTCACTTTTGTAATCGGATTGCCGAGTGCTTTGTCCCAAGGCACATCCGATTTTTTCACGAACTTCGGACTTTTGCCAGCGTCGCTGTCTTCGCCGGATTTTTTAAGCCAAATGAGTTTTGTATTCGGGGATTTTGCGATTGTTATATGCTCGCTTTTGCTGACAGTTTTTATAGGATGGGTTTGGGGTACCAAAAATGCCAGCGAAGAAATATTAAGCGGCTCGCGGAATTTCAAATATGTCAAAGGAATCTGGGAATTTTCAATAAAAGTATTTGTTCCAGCGATAATTATCCTGATACTTGTTAGCTTGTTTGTTACTTTTTAAGAAATAATAATTTCTAAAACGAACTATTCGGACAAAACTGAAGAAACAGTTTTCACTATCGAGATCATTTTGGGGTAATTCATACGCTTGGGCCCGATTAATCCAATGGATCCCAAACTTGCTCCGAGATTGTAAGTGCCTAAAACGAGGGCGTAGTCGTCTAGGATGGTGTCGTTCATCTCACTGCCAATGAGAACGCGAATTCCACCCGGCATTTCGTATTTATCGAGCAAGTGAATGACTACGTCCTGATTCTCGATTAATTCTATTACGCTGCGGATTTTCTCTCTATTTTCAAATTCCGGCAAATCGAGAAGATTTTGAGCCCCTGCTAAGTGAAGCCTTTCGTCTTGCTCGTCGTCAAATATATTTTCGAGCGACTCGGTGAAAAGCCTGACGAGAGGAACGTTATGTATGTTGAAATCGCTGATGATATTTTTAAAATTGTCTCGTACGTAAGCAATGGGTTTGCCTGATATTCTTTCGTTTATATATTGTGAAATTTGATTGAAGTTTTTTAAATCAAGCTCAATGTTTGCTTCGAGAGAAATTGTGCGCACTGCTTTTGAATCCAACGCCAAAACTACAAGAACTCGCGTGGAACTCAAAGCAATTATATCAAACTTATTAACTCGGCAATCTGCTATTCTTGGTATTTTCACAATTCCCAAGTACTTGCTGAGCATTCCTAAAAGTTTAGACGCGTCTTTGAGAATAATATTCGTGTCTCCGGATTGCAAATTCTCCCTCAAACTGATTATATTCTCGTCATTGAACTTAGAAAATTCATTAAAGGAATC
>JBBRJR010000249.1:0-3415 GCA_038218865.1 Kapaibacterium sp. (SeqCode)
CGTAGCCCTCGACTACAATTGCTGATTTCTCGTTGCGAATCGCATTTTTCGCTTCAAACAGTCCGTAAAGCACTCTGCTTTTGTCGTAAACAATTGTCTGCGGCGAATTTATATATTTCGGTTGATTTTCATCTCCCGAAATCTGCCTTGCTCCAAAACCCACTGGGCGTCCCAAAAAGTCGCGGATTGTAAACATAGCTCTGCCACGAAATCTGTCGTATCGCTTGCCGTCTTCGCGAGCGACGACTAACCCTGCATCTATCAGCTGATCTTGTGTGAATCCCAGCTCCGTCATTTTACGGCTCAACTGGTCGAAAGAGTCGGGCGAGAAGCCTAATTGAAATTGCCGAATCGTTTCTTCAGTAAAATCTCTTTTTTTGAAATAATCCAGAGCCATTTTTCCTTTTGGCGAAAAAAGCGTTTTATTGAAATATTCGCCGGCAGCTGACAGCGCCTTGTACGCCGCTTCGATTTTAGTGTCTTGCTCTAACGTAACGACTGAGCGGTTTATCTCTATATGATATTTTTTGGCAAGAAGCTCGACAGATTCCACGAAACTAAGCCCCAAATAATCCTTGAGAAATGTAAAAACATTGCCGGATTTTTTGCAGCCAAAGCAATGATAGACGCCTAAATCGGGGGAAATAGAAAATGACGGAGTCTTTTTGTCCTCATGGAAGGGGCAAAGCCCGACGTAGCGATTGCCTGCCTTTTTGAGCCGAACATATTCGCCCAAAACATCGACAATATCCACCATCTGCTTTACTTTTTCAACTACGTTGTCCGAGATATTCATTCTTTTATTGCTTTATTCTATATTTAAATAATCTACAAAAATAGGATTTATTTGTGGTAAAAGCAACAATAATTAAATTTGCAGCAACTATCGATAGTAACTGATAGAAATTGAAGTAAGAATATGGTCATGGAAAATCCAGAAAGTTAAACAGGAGTTTAGCCGTCAGGCGTCAGGTAGCAGTCGTCATGGAAGTGAATTTTTTGGTAAACTATGGCCGGTTATCATTTTCAGGATTAAGGCAGACAAGCTACACAAGGTTAATTCCCGTAACAACGCAAGATTCTGTATCTCAAACAAAAACATAGCTGACTATTGCCATGTCTAAGCTTTGCTCATAGTATCTGCGGTTGAGTCATGCTCAAATGCCAATATCTTATCTCCCTTCTCTTTCTGCGGAGCAAGACCAGTGGGGTCTTTGAAGGACAAGGGGGAATTAAAAGCATATTGATATGGCGTCAGGCTGGGGAAGGCTTGCCACAGCGGATCCACACTCAAGAAACGTCCAGTTTTGGTGTCGTATAGCCGTGCACCGTAGTTCATAAATCTTGTTTACTAATATCTACCCAAGCACAAAATAATAGAAATAACTAATCAATGAAAAGTGTTCCTAAAACTAATCTTGATCTTACGAATTCGAGCACATCTTTGGCTAATAATTTGGCAAACTCATAGTCTTCCTTTGTAATTTCATCATATTCACCAGGGTATCTGGTTTGCACTGCATAAATTGTTAATCCAATGGAATCTAGGATGTTCTCAGGCAATAAAACTCCATGCTGCATCAACAGACTTGACAGCACATTCAAGGAATGAGTTCTTGGGAAATCAATATTCTTTTTTATCAACAAGCTTTTACATGCTTTTTCAACAGCTTGTTGAAAGTCATAGCAAAGGTCTTCATAAAAATTTCAGGTTCTTTTACAGCAAAAATAGCTTTTTTGTATGAGCTAACCGCCCTTTTGAACCACATTTCAGAAAGCTTTGTGCTATCAGGCATATATTAATTTCCCTGTTGATATATCTTTATATATCATATACTTATTATCAATATTGTTATTGAATTCATCGTCGTATTCGATAATAATGTCAATAGATTTATTGAATCCAGAGAAATCTTTATAAAGTTTCATTGTTAGATGGTTTCTGTTAATTTTGTCTTTTACCAATATGCAAATATTATAATCGCTATCGCTATGAAAATCAGTTCTTGACCGATATCCAAATAAATATATTCTTAGAGGAGTTACTCGTTTAAGAATAATATCAACGATATTTTTAATATTATCATCCATAAAGCAAAATTACATAAAAAAATTATTATTTGCAAGCAGAATTTTGTGCGTGCTTACGAGTGCCTCCAATGATGGGCTTGTGGCACTACCTTTTACTGGCAGCTAAATTGCCCATAGCCAAATCATCTCATCGTTCATTTCTCTTTCTTCACCGACCGCATTGAGTATAAGTTGGTCGTAATCTATGGATCTAAGAGCTAGGTCTTTTTATGTATTCATTCATAATGCGTCCACATTCTAAGAACTTTAATTGTTTTATCTTGCTGATATATTTGATAGATTAACCTATGTTGAGAATTAATTCTTCTTGAATAGAGACCATTTAAATCACCTTTCAGCTTTTCAAAAAAAGGAGGGGTAGCGAATGGATTTTCCGAAATTAGAATAAGCAAATACTCAGCTTTTGGTTTTAAGCCGATTTCTCTTATCTTTAAAGCGTCCTTTTGTGCTTGTTTTGTGAATACCAAGTTCCACATTACCAATCAAGCTCCGTTTTGCAATCAGAAAGTGGAGTGTCTTTGCCTTCGAGCAATGATTCTCGCATACCGTTAATTGATAGTAAAAACAGTGTTTCTTCTATATCTCTCCATGTGCTTTCCGATACTACAATGGCACTGTCGGTTTGAGTTTCAATTCGTATAGGATCATTTGATAACTTTGTAAATCCTATAATTTGCTGAAAACCATTATCAAATGATTGAATTTTAAATGTCTGCATAACTGTAAACCAAATAATTTAATTTATATTTAAACGTTTGCTTTTATGGAATATTTGAATACCGGCCAAGTTGTTGTATTTGTGCAACTCATCACTCTATCTCCTTTTTCCTTCTGTGGAGCCAGCCCAGTGGGGTCACGGTAGGATAGGGGAGAATTATACGCATACTGGTATGGCGTCAGACTCGGGAAAGCTTGCCAAAGTGGATCAACAGAGAGGAAACGCCCAAGCTTTGTGTCGTAAAGCCTTGCTCCGTAATTCATATAGCTCGATTCCATATCTCAAAAATTGAACAATGCGATACCCTTATTTCGAAATTAAATGATAAATATCGTCTTTGCTTCCTTCTTTTCTAATGCCTATAGCTACAATAATTACAACAACTTGAGATCTTTCAACCTTGAAAATTATTCTATACCTTTGACCAGCGGCTCTAATACTTCGCAAACCAATTAGTTTGCCTTGTAGCGATTTTAAATAATTTTTCGCTTCATCGGTGAAAAGTATTTTATAATAATTCATTTTCAACATCTTCCAATGTTGTTAGACGTTTATTATTATTGTCGTTAAGTCCTCTTTCGATTGCCTTCATCAAATTGGCGTCTG
>JBBRJR010000250.1:0-3398 GCA_038218865.1 Kapaibacterium sp. (SeqCode)
TTTGTTTCAGATTTCAGATAATCGTAATAGATTTTTTCTTTTCCATTCTCTTTAAGCCAATGATAAGCTGCTCTTGTTTTCAGTGTATCACATGCGTCTTTATTCATTTCAACGTGAGCAATCGGACTGAATCCTGAACGAATAAATCCTTCGGATAGTCCGCCTGCTCCTGCGAATAAGTCTATGTAATTTAATTTTTTCATTGTTTTAGCATCTATGATATTCAGCAATACTAATCATCGTTCAGTTGTACGCCTTTAGCCAAATTTACAAAATGATATTTTCTTTTCCAAACTATATTCTTATTTTCAAAAATAATAATTTTAGCGTCTAAATTAAAAGAGAAAGTGCAGTCTTTCTACACTTTCCCAAATAATTGTTATCGAATTATATACTTATTAATAGCATGGACCCCAAGAGAAGCAAACAATTTGTTATTTAATTAAATCTATCTTTTTTGTTGTAAAATAATCCTCTGAATTTACTGTTATTATATAAACCCCATTTGGTAAGCTATTAAAATCTAAGTGTATTGAGTTTTCACCTAATCAGGTTAAGACGCTGACAACGATTATCGGCAATTTAAGTGCCAAAGGCATTTAATAATTTTGTAAATTTGTAAAAAGGTGTTTTCAAATTATATAAAAGAAGGTGATGTTATGAAAAAGCTATTATTGGTTTTGGTTTTGGTTTTGGTTTTGGTTTTGGTTTTTGCTATAAGCTGCGGCGATGATAACCCTGTAACTATTTCGCCCTTGTCTTACAAATCGATTGAGGAATTTAACGAGTGGACGGACTTTCTACCTGCCACCAACAAATATTACCAATTTACAACTAACGAAGAGTCCGGAGATTACGGCATGTTTTGGTGTTTGCCTTCACAATTCATAGGCTTTGAAAAAAAATTCGACAATGGTAGAGAAAGGATGTGTTGCAAATACATTAGCGCAGACGGGCAAGAATTGTTGTGCTACAAAGAGAAACAAGGCAATATCATAACGATGACAGTTATAAACGGTTATGGTATTCGCTGGGAGAAATTTGTTTTTGAAAAATCAGGAAAAACTATAAAAAAATATTTAAATATTTCCGTTTCTTTGAACCAAAAAAATAAATTCAACGGGAAATATTCTAATAACGGATATGAATTGCAAATGTGTATTACCTTCACAGCACCGGACGGCACAGTTATATTCGCGTATACTAGTGATGGCGATTGCTATAAAGATATTTTTGCGAAGGTTGTAACTGCCAGCAATGGAAGTGTTTATGAGTTTGACGTTTCAAGGTATGAAACAGATAAAAAGTAGTAAAAAAAAACCGTTTGCGACAAACAAACGGCTTGTATGAAAACATATGAACGTTACAAAATTAGTGAAAACATCAAACCAAAGCAAGAAAAAAGATTTACCCGGCTCAATATTCAAACGAAGCAGCCGGAAAACTTTGTATATTTTGTGGCGAGGCAAAGAAATTTCGACAGGCTACAAAGACACGCCACTGGGCTGGAAACTGGCACAGAAAATGTCCGTAAAATGTCCGTAACTTTGCCAAAAAGATGCCCTAAAACGCCCTAAAAAACCCAAAACACCACCCGAAAGCCACCAAAAAAAAAAGCCTTGAAAGTGTGAACTATCAAGGCTTTACTTGCGTACACCCGAAGGGATTCGAACCCCAAACCTCCTGATCCGTAGTCAGGTGCTCTATCCAGTTGAGCTACGGGTGCGTACCGAATTATTTTGCTTGAGCTTGCAATTTGCTAAGTATGCGAGCTGCTTGGGACTTGTGGTTCGATGCGTTGTTTTTGTGTATTACGCCGCGTGCAGCCACTTTGTCCAGTATGCTGTATGCTTTGTTCACTTTTGCAACTGCATCCTCGTAGCTGACAGCCTCGCGAACTTCACGCAATGCTTGCTTTACCAGCTTTTTATTCATTCTGTTGTATAGACGACGCTTTTTGGTCTGTCTGATTCTTTTAATTGCCGATTTATGATGAGCCATGTTCCCATTCAATAAATTTGTTTTTAAAATAATTATTGAGCTACAAAAATAAGATAGTTTTGCCAGAATTCCAAATAAAATATTACATTCTACTTAATTTTTCTTTAAATTCTGCTATTTCTCGTTTGCCTAAACCCAGCTCAGTGAGTTTTTCGTCTTGGGGCAAGTCCATTTTTATCATTAATTTAACAGCATTAAGCTCGCGACGCGAAAACCTCACCGCGTTCAGTTGGTAATCCTCGAATGCTGAGTATGCCATCGGCACAATTTCCTTGACAATTTTCGCTATCGCCTCGCCATAAACCTGAATTTCATATTGAGCGTGGCTGTCGAGCCGCAAGCGAAGGAAATGGAACAAATTATGCAAATCAATTTTCCAGTACCACTCCGTGTAGTTCGATAACGGCAAGTTTATTCTCGCCAGCTCGCGAGCTAAGCCTTCGCCCAGCATATTGCCGTATTGCGAATACATCTCTTTTTGCGTGGCTTGCATTTGGCGGATTATGCCCTCAGACTTTTCCAGCTCAAAAGTATCGTCGCTTCTGCCCTGCTTGTTTAATTGGCTTTGGGGGCGGATTTGCGCTGCCTCTGGCAGATAAAACTCTTCTGGCATTTCCGAATATCGCCCGCTGTACTCATTGACGTTCGCCGTACGGTGGCGTATCCACTGCCGAGCTACAAATATCGGCAATTTCACGTGAAATTTAAACTCCACCATCTCGAAAGGCGAGCTGTGCATTTGACGCATCAAGTAACGTATAAGCGCCGTATCCTCGCTTACCGAGCGAGTTCCTTTCCCATAAGAAACTCGAGCGGCTTGAACTATCGCCTCATCACTGCCCATGAAATCCACGAGTCGGACGAACCCGTTGTCGAGGCATTTATATTCACGTATTTTATCTCTATCTTCCATATTCTTCTCCTTTTTTGGTTATCAGCTATCAGACGTCAGTTGTCAGGTCTTAAAAGTACCAGATGACTGATAAAAATTATAAATGCGGGTTGTAATTACAACTTCTTGAGTTTCAATACCCCCCGACCACCTGCTACCTTCTACCTGCTTACGCCGTCATGGATCCCTTATAAATCAAAACTGGCTCAGCTTTTTCAAGTACAGTTTCCTCGTTTATGATAACCTTTTTTAAATTTTTATCATCGGGAATTGAAAACATTATCGGTAGCATCATGTCTTCCATAA
This sequence comes from Kapaibacterium sp. (SeqCode), assembly GCA_038218865.1. Lineage (GTDB taxonomy): Bacteria > Bacteroidota > Ignavibacteria > Kapaibacteriales > UBA2268 > JBBRJR01. The sequence continues at coordinate 3,200 of JBBRJR010000250.1, forward strand.
TGCCACGCAAAGCACGTGCGCCCGTTTTGCGTTGTCTTGCCATTTGAACAATTGCTTTTAGTGCGCCTTCGGTAAATTCCAGCTCTACCTTGTCCATTTGTAAAAGTTTGGTGTACTGCATTACCAAAGCATTTTTTGGCTCGGTCAAAATGCTCAGCATAGCTTCGTCTGTCAGCTCTTCGAGCGGAGCGATAACGGG
>JBBRJR010000251.1:0-3376 GCA_038218865.1 Kapaibacterium sp. (SeqCode)
CGTAATCCCGATGTGGTCGAGCTCATTCGCGCAAGCTCAGCCAAAATGCGCGCGGCGCTGGAAGAGCTAGTCTGGATTACTGCCAAGTTACCTTCGAGTTATCACCGCGATTTTCAGTACACCAAAGAGCCTTTTTTTCGGCTCGCATGCACAATTCTTTCCGGAATTCTTTCATGGTCGAAGTGTGTGATTTTTTCTCTGAGGATAAAATCTTCGAGTAGAGTTGGTCCTCTTTCGCCCGCTTTTAAAGAATTTTGATCGTCATTAATTTTCAAACCTTGGTCGGTAGTCATGAATTCGCCTTGATTGTCAGTGGTGAACTTACCGAGTTGTTCTTGTTTAGGATTTGCCCCATTTTCAAAGGGCTCCTTTTCATTTTTTTTCATAATGCTTTTTTCCTTGATTAGTTAAATAATTTAAACAGCATTCAAATCTTTAGACTGTAATTTACCATCAACTGCTTGAGAATTCAAATGTGTATCTGCAATATAACTAAGCAAACTGTCGGATTTTTTTTCTTCTCCTAAAGTTTTTAATAACAAATCCAAAGCAGTACGTTCATTAAGAGTTTTAGCAAAAGCAGCTAAAGTTCCATAAGATGCAGTTTCGTAATGCTCCACTTTTTGCGAGCTTGCGATAATTCCCGCGTCGCGAACAGGACCTTCTTCAGTTCCTTCAATCGTTTCTTCGCCTTCTTTGATGATTCCTTCCATTGCCAGACATTTTTTCCCTTCTGGTTTCAACCCCAAAGATTCGAATATCAGGTCTAATCTTTTTACCTGCTCTTTGGTTTGTGCCAAGTGGTCTTTGATAGCAGTTTTTAATTTTTGATCTGTAGCATGCTCAAACATTTTTGGTAAAGTAGCTACCAAAGCATTTTCAGCCCAATAAATATCTTTTAATCCATCAATAAAAAGTTCTTTTAGCGTGGACGCAACATTTTTTGATTGGGACTTTGTCGAATTTGATTTTTTTGAATCCATTATAAACCTTCATTGTGAAAAATTAATTTTAAATATGTAAAAGAATAGAGACGCAATTGGAAATTTATTATTTAATATAAACGAATATTTATTATTCGCTTATGCAAAAGTTAGAGTTTAGGACAATAAAATAAGCAGAAATTTATTAAAATCAACGAATTCATACGTCTGATGCAGATATATTGGGCATATTTTTTTTGTTTATTAACAATATTTACTTAATTTTGTAATTCATTTATTGAGAAGATTGTAGATAAGTTAGTTCACCAATCTTAGCTCCACTCTTCTTGATGAATGTATCAGGGCTATTTTGAGCCAAACTAAAAATTTACAAATTAAAAAAATTGAGCAAAATGAAAAATCGAATTACAACTTTATTAGTGCTAATTATAATTAGCATGCCTGTGTTTGCACAGACGGCACCTTTCAATATATACATTGAACCTATGAATATTGCAGGCATCGGTGGACTTCAAGCCTATGCTTTTGGACAGCACGATGGGAAGTGGCTGATTGTTGGTGGCAGACTCGACGGACTTCACCGCAGACAACAGTTTGCAGCATTTGATATAGCAGGCAACAACAACCAATTAATCGTTATTGACCCAGTATCTCAACAAAAATGGACTTCACCGATTACAACACTTTCTATTGAATTACAAGAACAGTTGAGCTCGACCAATATGGAGTTTCATCAAGAGGGGAATTACCTTTACATTATTGGTGGTTACGGGTATCACACAGCAACTGCATCAAGAAAAACATTTGCCAACTTAATAGCTATTGATGTTCCTTCAGTAATTAATGCTGTAGTAGCAGGAACTTCATTCCCTACTTATTTTCGACAAATTAGTGATGAACAATTTGCAGTTACAGGGGGACATCTAAAAAAAATATATAACACCTTTTATTTAGTTGGTGGAAATAGGTTTGACGGTAATTATAATCCAATGGGTAGCATGACTTTCAAACAAGTTTACACCGATGCTATTCGTAAATTTAATTTAGAAGATGATGGAACAACAATTACAATAACTCATTTGCCATCAATAATTGATGCAACAAATTTACACAGAAGAGATTATAATGCCGTTCCTCAAATAATGCCGAATGGTGAAGAAGGGATTACTGCATTTTCCGGTGTCTTCCAACCAACAGTTGACCTACCTTTTTTAAATTGTGTAAATATTGATAGCATAAACTATTCAGTTAACAACTCATTCCAACAGTATTACAACCATTATCATTGTTCAGTTTTGCCTATCTATTCCGCTTCTGACAATGAAATGCATAATGTTTTTTTTGGCGGCATTGCCCAGTTCTATGATAGTTTGGGAGTTTTGGTGCAAGACAACAATGTCCCTTTTGTAAAGACAATTGCTCGTGTAACAAGGAACTCTGCCGGACAAATGGCTGAGTATAAACTTCCAATTGAAATGCCAAGTTTTTTGGGTGCCGGGTCGGAATTTATTCCACTTACAAGTGTGCCTCAATATACTAATGAAGTATTCAAATTGGACGATTTTGCTGAAGATACTACTTTAGTTGGTTATATATATGGCGGTATTAGTAGCTCCGCTCCAAATGTTTTTTTTACGAATACTGGAGCTCAAAGTACTGCAAGTAGCCAAATTTTTAAAGTATATGTCATTAAAAATGCAACTTCAGATATTCACGAATTAAATGAACAGAGCCTTGGGACATTGCAAATGCATGTGTTCCCCAATCCAAATGTTGGAAATCTGTTAGTTAAGTTTTACTTAAGTAAACTTGCCGAAACAAAACTTACTATATATAACATTGAAGGTAAAATAGTTGAAGAAATCGTTTTGAATAATTTGAATATTGGTGAAAATACATTCCAGCGTGAAATCAAAAACCTTAGCTTGGACGGTGCATATTTTCTGACAATTGAAACCCCTTATGAAAAAGCGACTCAAAAAATCATGATTGCAAAATAAATTAAAATGCCAATATCTCTGCTCCAAAAAATTGCTAAAGAATAACATATATTCAGATGTCCAATATTTTTAAAAATGTTGGGCATTTATTATTTTGTGATATGCCGAATTTTGCCTAATTTTGTAATTCATTTATTTATTTATCATATCTTTGGAAATCCATACCAATTTACATAAATAATAATTATAATTATACGTAAATGAATATACAATTTTGCACGTATTAAATATTGAGGTTGGATTGCAACATGAATATAAGTCTAACTAAATGGTCAAGGATCTACTATAACAAGGTGATAGGAAGTATTGCATTTTACCCTGCACTTATTGCAATTGGCTTTTTGCTTCTATCGTGGGTAATGCTCGAAATAGACCTTTCAGAATGGGGCAAAGAATTAAAGTCAGGATTAAGTTGGTTAAGCCTTAAGGATG
>JBBRJR010000252.1:0-3360 GCA_038218865.1 Kapaibacterium sp. (SeqCode)
TTTAGAGCGTAAAGCGTTTCGTTCTCAATACGTGTTTCAATAATTGATCTATCTACAAGGCGATAGTTTCCTTCGAGTACATCGTAGATAGATTTTTCTAAATTAGTTACAGAGAATTCGGCAAGAAAGCCAAGACGACCGACATTAAAGCCCATTATCGGTATGTCTGTTTTTATAAGATGTTGAGCAGCTGCCAAAATTGTACCGTCACCGCCAAAAGTCATGACGGTATCGGCAAATTTTTCAAACTCGTTAATTGGTATTTCGACCACCTTATTTCTAATATCAGCCGAAAATTTTTCAATAGCTTCCGGACGAGCGCAACAAGAAGCACCAGCGGTTATAAGCAATTTAGCTGCTTTTTCAGCCCATTTGAGGGCGTCGGGCTTTTCGGACAATTCAAAGAGTGCAAAATTTTTCATATCATAAATCATAATTACACAGAATATTAATATGCAATATAATTGAAAAAAATGATTATGCCAAAATATCTGCTAATTCCATCATATAAGTGAAGATTTTTTTTCTGTTTGTCCATGTTTCTACGAATGGAGTGTAAACAATTTGGTGCATGCTTTTGCCGACCATTATATCCGTTTTGCCGTCTAAAAGCGCCTCTACTGCCTTAACTCCTAAATGACTTGCAAGAACTCTGTCGCGAGCACTCGGCGAGCCTCCGCGCTGCATGTGGCCGATAATCGATACTTTCGCATCTATTTCGTATTTTTGCTTCATCATTTCGGCAATTATTGCAGCTCCGCCGTAATCATCGCCTTCACCGACGATAATAATTGTTCTGCGTGTTTTGCCTTGCTTTAATATTCTTTGATACAAAATATCAAGATTAGTTGCTATTTCGGGAATAGCAATGTATTCGGCGCCGCAGGAGATACCGACGTCCATTGCAATAAATCCAGCGTGCCTGCCCATAACTTCTACCAGAAAAACGCGCCCGTGAGAATCGGCAGTATCTCGTATTTTATCGATAGCGCTAACGGCTGTATTAACAGCTGTGTCATAGCCTATGGTGTAATCCGTGCCGTAAAGGTCATTGTCGATTGTTCCCGGTGTACCAACTACGTGAATGCCGTGTTCTTCCCAAAGAGCATGGGCGCCGTGGAAAGTTCCGTCTCCGCCGCAAGCGATGATGCCCTCTATGCCATTATCTTTAAGCTGTTCAGCCGCCGCTGCCCGTCCACCCGGGTTAATAAATTCTTTTGAACGGCTGGTTTTCAATATTGTACCGCCAGAGGCAATAATATTTGCCGTTTCTTTCCTGCCCATTTTGACAATATTTCCTTCGATCATGCCGCTGTAACCACCGATAATGCCATAAATTTCAACGCCGCGATAAAGTGCTGCTCGAACTACTGCCCTTATGTGAGCATTCATTCCGGGGGCGTCACCGCCACTCGTAAGGACTGCAATTTTTTTCATCCCATTTCCTTAAATTGTTTATATTATTTTTTGATAAACGTTTGGAAAAAGTAAATAATTTAATTTATTATGAATTTTGTTTATCAAAGTATTAAAATTAAAAAAAACCGCTTGAAGAAAAGATACATCAAGCGGTTTTTAAAATAAGAGCAATAAATATTATTATCTAATAACGTTCATTACTTTAGTGATTGATTTGCCGTTTTGTGTCATAGTAACATAATATGTACCATTAACAAGGTTCGACGCATCAAAGCTGGATGTGAATTTGCCAGAATTATATAGTCCGTTAGCAACTTCAGAGATTGTTTGACCCAAGCCATTACTAATGCGGATAACAACTGAACCAGCTGTTTCTACTGCGAAGTTAAGATTAGTCAAGCCATTAACAGGATTTGGATAAATTTCCATTGTGTTATTGGTGTAGTTCAAATCTTCAATGCTGTTAGGGTTCAGAGCATCCAAAACTAAATATTTTAGTTCAAAGCTGGCGTTGTAATCGGTTACTAAACCTACCAATGAAGATGGTAAGTCTTTATATTCTTCGTTGTTTGCTTTCAAAGAAGTTTCATTTGCTGTTTTAAATACCACAGGGATGCTGTGTACAGATTTAGCTCTTTTTGGCATAAATGTGCTTTGGTTAAAGAATTGATCATCTGTTGCGTTTTTGCGAGTGCTCCAAGCAGCATCATCAACTTTTCTTGTATTAACGAAAACGTCATTGGAAATCATAGCGTCCCAAACATATCCACGGAAAGCATTTTCATTCATTTGATCGTAAACTCGAATATAAAGGTCGGTTGTATCGAAATGAATAGAATCAGCTCTGTGATCTAACCATTTTGCTACAATATAACCGTCTTCTGTAACGCAAGCGTCGATTTCGAAAGTAATATCATCAAGGAAAGGATATTCATCAAGTTCAGTTGTACTTGCTGGATCAAGCTTTTGTAAGCTAATTGAAAGCATATCGCCATTCATTAAATTTCTGCCTACATAGCCAATTTTCGGTAAAGTCATATCTGCAATTTTATTGATTTTCCAGTTGCCATTGTCGTAGTTTACTTCTACAATGTGTCTTTTGTAAAGAGGTGAAGATATATTATCAGAAATATATTCATCGCCTACATAGTGTACTTGCGCCATTGTGAAATAGCTGAATCTACCCACGCCATAGACAACAAAAGCATCTTGTTGGAATGCAACAAAATTAATAGAATCTTGGCTTACGCCCAAAGAAGTTGCAAAAGCAGTCATAGCTGATTCAGGTAATTTGTCGAAAGCTGACCAAGAAGTGCCATTGTCGGTAGATACCGTAACGCCAAGTTTTCTTTTAGTTGGTGCGTCAGCGAACATATTGTTAAAGGCAGCGTAAACATTACCTTGAGGATCAGTGTCGAGATAAACGCCACTATTAAAAGATCTATCTACACTTGTTGAAGGTGCAAATTTATCCAAGCCCCATTCAGTTGGGATTCTTGAGCTGTAATCAATACTTGATAAATCAACGGAAAGAAGGCCATAAGCGCCGTATTGAGTGCCTGTGTTTTGTTTAGGAGAAAGCATAGCAGCATTCAAAGCTCTGTAAATACCACCTTTTTCGTAAGAAATTGAGCGTGTTGTGTACCATTCTTGGCGGGTATTTGGATTGTTCAACTCAGGTCCAACCGTTGGAAGAGAAGTCGTCAAATCAGGAGAAGCAAATAATAATTGACCACCAATCCAATCTGCCGTTGGTTTGCCCTCAACAAATTGAGCTAAGCGCGAAAACACGAAATATGTAAAATCAGCAGGATTTGTGCTGTTTGTAATGTTAGCAACTGCCAAAGAAGGAAGTACTGCGATATTGTTTTGTTCACGGTTAATTTCATTATACATCCAAGATGTACCATTATCTGCACTAGACATAATATAAGTTACGCC
>JBBRJR010000253.1:0-3326 GCA_038218865.1 Kapaibacterium sp. (SeqCode)
CATACCTTGGTGGTGCCTATATCCAAACCTACCGTTGTTCTTTGCGGAGCGTTGAATTCGTTTTTCTCTGATTCTTGTGTCATGATAACCTTCGTAAAGATATATATTTCATAATTATGTTTGTTGATATTTGGCAATTACGTTGCCTGCCCAGCGGGCATCAATATATTTCAAATTTTTTGATTGTTCGTTTTTCAATTTATATTCAAAAAAATCATATAAATTACTAATTTTTCCCTCAATATTGCTTATGTCGCCTAATTTGACGGTCGTTCCAAAATCTGAGGTGAATAATTCAAATGTTTTTTGTGTGAAATTATAATGTATTTCAGAAATCTGATTATATAGAACATGATATTTTTCTGATTTTATAATTTTAATTATATCAAGAGCTTGCATCATTGAAGTTGTGTCGAGCTTTTCTCCGTCGAAAACTCCGCTGATAATTGGCATGTCAATTGCTTTGGAAAATAAGCGATACGGCAATAAAAGCCCGCGGCTGTCAGCAAAAAGTAATTCGCCGTAATCATTGGCTAAAATAGCTGCAGGGTAGCGTTCTTTGATTTCAATGTCCAACGAGTAGATGCCCTCGTGCATAAAAGTTTCCTCAATGAAGGGATTGTTTTTTAAGTTTTGGGCTATTGCGCTGTATTTTATTTTATTTTTTGGAACATTCAAAATTGCTTTACTGTCAATTGCTGCTTTCACTTCTTGCGGGGCGAGTATCGATGTTCCTGAGATAGTAATGGTTTTAACTGGTCTGGAGGCATTCCAGAGTTGTGCAAAAAACATCAATACTGCGAATGCAACTAATATAAGAGCCAAACGAACCAATAGCAAAGGCTTGTTCGGTCCACTCTCATTCTTCCCCCCAAAGAGCTTTATTATTTTTCTCAATGTTTGCATTTATGCCACAACTGACCCTGCGTCGAATATTGATGAATAATATTAAGTAACAATGCGGGTTTCGAGCCGTTATCCATAAAAAAAGTCATTTATGAATTTACGGATTTATTATTCAAAGTGAATTAGAAAAATTGTTAGACAATTCGACTAATCTTTTCGGCACTTCAAATAATCCCGAAACGTAAGCATTTAAGCTACTTTTATTGTTTTTTTGTGGAGTTGTGAGGCGGTGAACCTGACTTCCCCTTTATGCTGTTTGTGTAATGTTATTACAAAACAAAGATAAACTACTTTTTAATAACAAACAAGAAAAAATTTCAATAAACAAGTGAATATTGCATTATTTGTTTTTCATAATCCCCATATCCTTGTTATACTCTTCGATTTAATAATATTTTCGCCTTTTTAAAACAATTTAAAGTTATTTGATTATTTTTTTATATTTTTGTTAAAAAAATTGTTTGTTAATTATTTTTTGGATATATAGCAATGGCAAAATCAAAAAGCAAAGCAAAAGATGGAAAAAAATCAGCCCAAGATTTACTCAAAGTAGATAGCTCCAGCCTACGTTGGAGATGCTCTACCTCCGATCTTAATTTCACTTCCACCAAAGACTTAGAGCCGCTTGGCGAAATTGTCGGGCAGCCCCGAGCTATCGAGGCAATACGCATGGGCTCCGAGCTGCACGCCAAAGGATATAATATTTTCGTAACAGGATTAAGCGGCACGGGCAGGCTCTCGACCGTCAAATCAATTTTGGAAAGCGTTACTATTAGTTGCCCCTTGACTTATGATTTTTGTTATGTAAACAATTTCATTAATGAAGACGAACCCAGACTATTGCGTTTATCCAGAGGAAAGGGAAAGCAATTTGCTTTGCAAATGCAAGACGCCTTGCAATTTCTTCGCCGCCGACTGCCACAACTTTTCGAAGAGGAAAGTTATCAAAAATCCAAATTGAAAATTATCGAGGATTTCCAAACTAAAGAAAAAGAAATTTTAGATGTGTTTGACAACAGAATAAAACCTTTCAATTTCATGCGTGGGCAGCTTGAAGGCGAGCAAGGCAACTTGCAACCAGAAGTATTCCCTATTGTAAATGACAAACCAGTTACTATAGAAACTATAGATGAAATGCTTCTAAAAGGCGAAATTGATAAAGCCAAAGCCGCTGAAATCAAGACCCTGTGGCGGCAGTTTCATAACGAAATTTATGATTTGGCTCGCGATGGCATGAAACTTATGCAAGCATTCCGCAAGTCTTTGTCCGAAAATGACAAGAAACAATCTGAAGCCGAAATAGCTGCCATCTTTGATAGTATAGCTGTTCAGTACGAACTGACAGAATTGCATAATTATATAAACGAAGTAAAAAAATACGTTTCAGAACACTTGCAAATTTTTGTGCATACCCAGCAAGTCATTGCGCCGCAAAGTAATACCGAAGAACTAAAAGATGAAGATGAGTTTAGGGTGTTCCAAGTAAATGTTATATTGGACAACTCACAAACTAATACGGCGCCAGTCATTACCGAGACGACGCCAAACTACAATAATTTATTCGGCACTATCGAGCGCGTTTACGACAAGCGCGGCGGTTACTGGCGTACGGATTTTACGAAAATTAAAGCCGGCGCTTTGCTCAAAGCCGACCAAGGATATTTGATTGTCAATGCCAACGACCTTTTTTCAGAAAACGGCGTTTGGGTTGCTCTAAGAAGAGTGCTACTCTACGATCGGCTCGAAATTCAAAATTTCGATGCGTATTTACAATTTTCTCAAGCAACTTTGAAGCCCGAAGCAATTAATGTTAAAGTCAAAGTTATTATCATCGGCGGGCTGTCGCTTTATCACATGTTATTCCATTACGAAAAAGGCTTTAAAAAAATATTCAAGGTACACGCTCAATTTGACTACGAAACAGCCCGCTCCGAAGAAATGATAATGAATTACGCCCGCTTCATTAATAGAATTTGCACTGCTGAAAGCCTGCCTCATTGCTCGCCAGAGGGCGTAGCGGCAGTTGTCGAATGGGCAGTAGAATCTGCCGGCTCGCAAAAAAGAATTACTCTCAAATTCTCTGACGTAGCCGATATAGTCCGCGAAGCTGCATTTTACGATAGGCACAGTCCGGATAACCTTATTGGACGCACAGAAGTAGAAAAAGCTGTCGAGTGGCGCCGACGCCGCAATGATTTATTAGACGAGAAGATAAAATTGCAAATTATCGAAGGCAATATGCTTATAGATACCGACGGTGCAAGGATCGGACAGATTAACGGGCTTACAGTCTATAACAACGGCTTTATCTCTTTCGGCAAGCCAGCTCGCATAACTGCGACTATCTCAGCTGGCAATGCAGGAATTATCAATGTCGAGCGTGAGTCTGATTTAAGTGGAAATATTCACAACAAAGCCGT
>JBBRJR010000254.1:0-3315 GCA_038218865.1 Kapaibacterium sp. (SeqCode)
CTGATATTAAAGATAAGAAGCTAAAACGCAACCATCGCGAGGAACTTTATCAATCCATTCGCGATTGTTTCGATTCGGTTAATTCTCGTCAGCAAGAAGAGCGTTCAGTTAGTGAAGTTGAGTATGCCGAGAATTATGTTAAGATCAAGAAAATCGTTGATGAAGCTGTAGCTTTCGCAGAAAACTCTGAAAATTTCAAAGAAGCTAAAGATACACTTATAACTGCTCAAGGAGCTATTAAAGTTGTAAACTTACGCCGCTCTCAAAAAGATGAACTGTTTGCAGATATTCGTCGCGTCTTTGGAATTGTTAACGAGCGTCAGAATGCTGATAAAGAAGTTTACGATAAAGAATCCGAAGAAAACTACGCCAAGCTATCTGCCAAAGTTGCTGAAGCGTTTGTCTATTTGAATAATACAAGTGATTTCCGTTTGCTTCGCGAGAATATTATTCGCATTCAGAGTGAAATCCGAATTCTCAAACTAAAACGAGACCAACGCAAAGAATTACTTGATAAGATTCAAAAAGCTTTTGAGATTGTTGATAAATTGAAGAATGATTATTTTGAAAAACGAAAACTTGAAAGGGTGCAAAAGATGGAAGATACCATTAATAATTTGCGAATGAAAATTGAGCGCATCGAGGAATCTCTCAAAGTCGATCGCGAATCAATGATAACTGTAAATAACGCTTTGTCTGCGATGGTTCCCGAAGAAGACCACACTGAATTAACTGAAAGAATTACAAGTTTGTCAGTTAAAATTCAAGAGAAAGAAAGCAGAATTGAAGATACTAAGAAAAGAATTGAAGAAATAGAGCAAGACCGTAATTCAATTAAATAAATAGTTATTTTTAGAGTCCTGTCGAGACTGTCTCAAAAGTAATATTATATTAAAGCGAAACATGTATGAATTTTATAATTCATTAAAAGTTTTTAAGGTTAAATCCATTGGCATTAGTTTTTAGCTTTGATTAAAATAATATACGATATGCCAAATGAGACAGTCTCGACTTATATTTTTATAAAGGAGGACGATATGGTTTACGTGACACGTCAGGTGAAATTCTCAGCAGGGCACAGGCTGCATAATCCTAGTTTAAGCTCCGAGGAAAACATAGAGCTTTTCGACAAATGCAATAATCCTAATGGTCATGGACATAACTATACTTTGGAAGTTACGCTTAAAGGCGAAATTAATCCCATTACTGGTTATGTTTATGATTTAAAAAAAATGAAAAAGATTATTAATAATGAAATAGTTGATAAGGTTGATCATAAAAATTTGAATATGGATGTGGATTTTTTAGTGGAACTTATGCCAACAGTAGAAAACTTGGCAATTGCTTTCTGGAAAATTTTAGATGAGAAGTTCTTGCCTGTTAAGTTATTTCGTATAAAAATATATGAAACTGACACAAGTTTTGTTGAATATTACGGAGATTGAGCAATGAATGATAAAATAATGAAAAAGCCGATAACCACGCCAACCAAGCAAAACAATGAAATTACCAAACATATTCAAGATGAATTGAGTATGGAGGTATTTTCCAAGATAAATTCTTCGGGCGAAGAAATGTTTGATTCAAACGGGAATATGCCGCTTTCCGAAGACGAAAGAAAGTTGATGGTACTTAAACTCGAAGATAAATTCAAAGATATTTTGGACATTTTACGCATATCTCGGAACGATCCAAATGCTACGCACACGCCTCATCGAATGGCAAAAATGTTTGTCAATGAGCTTCTACGCGGCAGATACATTGAAGCTCCGAAAATGACTGTTTTTCCTAATCGCAAAAAGGTCGATAATTTGATTATCAGCAAGGGGATAGAGGTCATGTCAGTTTGCTCGCACCATTGGCTGCCCATCTCCGGAAATTGTACAATTGGATATATCCCGGGTGATTTCGTTATCGGTTTGTCTAAGTTATCTCGCATAGTGGATTGGTTCGGTCGCCGTGCGCAAATTCAAGAAGAATTAGGCGAACAGATAGCTGATTATTTGGAAGAGATATTGCAGCCCAAAGCGTTGGGCGTTGTTATCAAAGCACGGCATTATTGCATGATTGCACGGGGCGTTCGCGGCTCCGAAGAGCAATCTATTATGACGACCTCGGTTATGCGTGGACTGCTTATGGAAGAAAATAGTTTGCGAAATGAATTTGTGAGCTTGATTTAGATGAACTCCTCCGACGACATAGAAGGAAATTACAAAAAAACATTTAACATTGTAGCCGGTGTAGATGAAGCGGGGAGAGGCGCTCTCGCCGGTCCGGTTGTAGCAGCGGCGGTTATTTTACCAGATAATTTTGATAGTCATGCTTTGGGAATAAATGATTCAAAAAAGTTATCAGCCAAGAAAAGAGCTGAGCTTTATGACGTTATTTATGAAAATGCTTTGGCGGTCGGCGTTGGAGTGGTAGATAACGATGAAATCGATAGAATAAATATTTTACAAGCGACGATGAAAGCTATGAATGTGGCAATCGGAAATTTATCAATCCAGCCTGATTTTTTGTTAATTGATGGAAATTATTTCAAAGGAAGTGCCATCGAATTCGTAACAATTATCAAAGGCGATGCGCTTTGCCCTTCCATTTCTGCTGCTTCAATTATAGCAAAAGTCTATCGCGATAGGATAATGCAAGCCGATATTGGACAAGAATTTCCTATATATGATTTTGCACGAAATAAAGGTTATGGCGTTCGTAAACACGTCGAACAAATTGAATTATATGGTAATTGCAAGTATCATAGAAAAACATTTATAATTAAAAGCATTAAGTATATTAATAATCAGTTATTTTGTGGTAATACTTAATATCAATTAATTCGCATATATCATTAATATAAAATGACATATTGCATTCGACTTGATATATACAATTAACTGTAATGTGTAAACAAATGTGTTGAAAACAAATAGGAGGTTTACTTAATGTTGAAAGAAATGTATATGTTTTTGATTTTACTGTTATTTACTACAATTAGTTGTAAAGATTCAGTTATTGTCGACAAACCGTATCAGGGTATAAATGATTGGCAGAATAATGTTTTTGTTGATTCGGTTTTGTCATCTGACAAATTTCGTATTTCGTTTGAAAATAAAATCTTTTACTTAAAAGTTGCAGATTTAGAGGTTTACGAAACTGAGAAAAACGACATACTTAAAAATCAGGCTACTTTGGCAGGTATAAGTGAAGATTCTGCGATATTCATCGGCAAAAGCGCTAAAGCATTCACTGTTAATTTACTATTAAATAAATTAATTTTTATAGTTAGGGATTCTCTATATTACAACTCAAATGCTGCCG
>JBBRJR010000255.1:0-3311 GCA_038218865.1 Kapaibacterium sp. (SeqCode)
CATCTAACCTACCGAGTGGCGTTTATCAACTCGTGATGACAATCCAAGGCAAGGTAGAAACAGCAAGAGTTGTGATAGTTAAATAGTTATCGGTTTCCGGTAATCGGGCATCGGTAAGAAGAAAAAATGATGGAGTCCACCTTAGAGGTGGGCTCCATCTTTGTATTTGGCGCAAACGGGATTTATTCGTAGCGGCGAACGCCAAACCAGCCCTCTCCGAAGGAGAGAAGGCATAAGAACCTCACCCCCAGCCCCTCTCCAAAATTGGAGAGGGGAGCTAAAGAAGAAAAATGATATTGATTCTTTCTGGGGTTGCCCCGATAAGTCAAATGACGTGCTAGTCTTTAAAGCACGTTATATACCTTGTGAGACAGCCTCAGCTGGCTTGAAATGTGGCACATCTGTATCAGCTTTTGGGCGAACAGCCGTTCGACCCTACAAAATCCACTCTTTTGCCTTTCACCGACAACTGGCAACTGATAACCGGAAACTTTCTTCCCTTTTATTTCAAAATAATTCAATACAATTCTATTAATTTCGTTGTATAAAAATCGAAAAAAATAAACTTGAGATAGAAATGGAAAAATACCCAAAGTTAATATTGCGTGATATTCCTGATTTGCATAAAATAGATGTTTACCTCGCTAACGGCGGCTACGAAGAGTACCGCAAAGCAAGCCAAATGACAAGCGACGAGGTTATCGATGTGGTCAAAGCCTCCGGATTACGTGGTCGCGGCGGTGCTTGCTTCCCGACGGGACTAAAATGGTCATTCATGCCCAAAGGAAACGATAAAATCAAGTATCTCGCCGTCAATGGCGATGAATCCGAGCCCGGCTCATTCAAAGATAGGCAAGTCTTTGAATATAACCCACACCAGCTTATCGAGGGAATACTTATCGCAGCTTACGCAATGGGCGTTTCGGCAAGCTACGTCTATATCCGCGGCGAGTACCACAGATGGATAAAGCTTATTCAAACCGCTTTAGATGACGCTCGCAGCCGCGGGTTCGTCGGCGAAAAGATGAAGCAAACGTTTGGCAACGATTTTTCCACCGAAATTTACATACACAAAGGAGCTGGCGCCTATATCTGCGGCGAAGAAACGGCTTTAATGAATTCTATCGAAGGCAAACGCGGCTATCCGCGAGTTAAACCGCCATTCCCCGCTCAAGCAGGACTTTGGGGTCAGCCGACGACGGTCAATAACATTGAAACAATTGCAACAGTTCCCGCGATTTTCCGCATCGGAGCAGAAGCGTTTTCCAAAATCGGCGCACCCGGACACGCCGGCACGTTGCTCTTCGGAGTTAGCGGACACGTCGCTAAGCCCGGCGTTTACGAGCTTCCGACTGGCATTTTACTGACAGACCTTATAAACGACGTCTGCGGCGGAGTTTTGGGCAACAAGAAAATTAAAGCCGTTATCCCGGGCGGATCTTCCATGCCTCCAATTCGCGGCGACGAACTCGAAGGCGTCCGCATGGACCAAGAATCTCTAAAAAAAGCCGGCACTCAAATAGGTACGGGCGGCGTTATGGTCTTGGACGAAGACACAGACGTAGTCGCCGTTACGCTGCGAATCTCACATTTTTACCACCACGAGTCTTGCGGACAATGCACTCCTTGCCGCGAAGGTACTGGATGGATGGAAAAAATCCTAAAACGCATTGCAACTGGCGATGCTGCCCTTTCCGACATTGATTTGCTTGTCAGCGTTGCGTCCAACATCGAAGGCAATACAATTTGCGCCCTTGGCGACGCAGCCGCTATGCCCGTCAAAGGATTTGTAAGGAGTTTTCCCGACGATTTTTACGCAGCCGTAAAAGAGAAACGCATCTTCGTTGCGCCTAACGCCGTTCACGGGAAACGCGATACGCAAGCCACTCTAACGTTTGACGATGAGCTAAACTACAAGCCCGCTATTTAAGCGGCAGCTCGATGAAATTCCCTCTTAAATATACTTTTCTACTTTTCCTGCTAATGCTGCCCACAAGAGCATTAGCAGAAAAAAAATCCTTTGTCGATAAAAACGCCGACGAAATATTCAAAAGCTATCTATTTATTCGCTCCGAACTTGATAAATCCGATTACTTCACAGGCGAAAACGTTGTACTGCAATATGTTCTTTTTGTTCATAATGAAATAACACTGACCGAAATCACAGAAAAAGAGCCTCCGCAATTTACTGATTGGTGGGTCAAAGAAGAAGATTTCGGAACATTAAAGTACGATACGATAAATTACCACGGCGAGCCATTCCGCAAAGCTGTTTTGCGAAAATATACTCTTAATGCTTTAAGTCGTGGAAAATATATTGTGCCGCAGTTTAATTTAGAGGTCGCCGCTGCACTCGAATACAGCCCAGACTTTCCAACTGATGACAATTATTACCGCCGAACACTCGAGCTTACTACCCAGCCACAGAAAGTAAATTTGGAAGATTTACCACCAGCGCCCGACGGGTTCAGCGACGCTATTGGCGAATTTCATTTATCGGCTCATTTAAACAAAAGCAGTGTGAAAGTTGGCGAAAGCACGGAATTGATTGTGAAAATTAGCGGCGAAGGTAATTTTTTTCAACTATCGCCGCCCGAGCTTATACTTCCCGAAGGGTTAAGCTTTGATGGTAAACCTGAAATACGCGACAGCATTATTATCAGTAGTGGAGTTCGTGGCGAAAAAACATATATTTACACAATAACATCGGAAAAGCCTGGCGAGTATTTAATTGGTCAGCTAACTTTCATATATTTTTCGCCCAACTCTGGCAAATACTCATCGGTCAGCTCGGAGCCGCTGAAGCTTGCCGTCGCTGAGGTAGAAGAACACACGGCAGCCGAGCCAAAAAGCACTTTTCGCAACTTCGATTGGATGAAAACGCTCTCTATAAGCCTCTTTGTTATTGCCATAATTATTCTTTTATTTTTACTTCTTTCAAAAGTGAAATTCAAAAGAATAATAAAAAGCACAGAAAACAGAAGAGATTTTGCGCAAGAAATTAAAGTATTACAACCGGATAATGATTTTTTGGATAATCTAACGCAAATTCTAAATGATTTCTTGGCGAGCAAATGCGGCATTCCGCCCTCTACGCAGAGCGAAAGCAAATACCATATATTAAGTACAAATGACATACCAACGTATTCAGCTCAAAAGTTGAAAATGCTCATCGATAAGCTGGATAAATTGAGATTTTCTAATACCGCAGTCGTCATCGATACCGAATGGCTGCGGCGCGAAGCTCTGGAGATTATCAATGACATCGAAAACGCTGCGCAATCTTAGCTCGTGGGGCGTATCAAAATGAC
>JBBRJR010000256.1:0-3309 GCA_038218865.1 Kapaibacterium sp. (SeqCode)
TACATAACAAGAAGCGCCTGCTCGACTTCTTTTCTTCCGTCCGAAGGCCCGAAACCTTCGGACGGATATTGGGGATTTTGCCCATTTACGAAGAAAGGACACGGCGTGCCGTGTCCCTACAAGAAGAAAGTCTGTGTTAAATGCCTTTCCCAATGCCTATTGCCTAAAGCCTTTAACCGGCAACTGCCCAAAGCCTAAAAACTCTAATGCCCAAAGCCCAAAACCCTTAAATAAAGAAAACATATAGCAGATAGGCGGTGGCGACATATTTGAATAGTACGGGCGCTTTCTCGAATTTATGCATGCTCCTGTCATATAAATATGTGATTAGCAAGGTGGACACTACTATAATTCCAGCACACAGCGCAGCCTCGTTCAAACTCAAAGTGGATCGGTAAAACTTATAAAAGCCCGGGAAAAGCGGAGTGCCATATATCATAAATAAATGGATGACATAAATATATAACGCTCGCTTGCCAAAGAGAGAATAGTATTTCGTCAATCCCTTGGTGTGCGTATAAAGCAAAGTCATTAGCGAGAGAATAATGAGGACGGCTCCCGTACGAATCAAAAACAAACCCGGATTCACTCTCATTACGTCAATATGAGGGAAATGGAAAATATGAATGTTGTACATTATCGGAAAGCCTATCGCTACAAGTGGAACTCCGATAAGCCACGCCTTTTTAAGCAAAAAGTCAGTGCGATTTTCTTGCGGAACTGTTTTAAGCCAAGCTCCAAAAGCCGATCCTAAAAACAGGTAAGCAGTAAATGGGAAAATTGGGAAAACCGAGCCGTGATCAGATGTTAAATATGCCGCAAAAGGCTCTGGCAAGTAGTTGAACCAAGCGATAGTGTGGATATAAGGCGAAATCAGTATGATAAATATCGCCGTTATTAGTGATGCTATCCCCAATTGCTTTTCATTGCGTGTAACAATATAATGCAAAAGCAGCAATAGGAGCGACACGCCAAACATTTGCAGTACATTTACTTGAAAAAATATACGCCACGAACCTTCGGTCAAATACAATAAATCATAAACTTTACTAACCGGAAAGACTAGTAAATAGCCGATACCTATAACCATCAGAGAAGTTTTTATTCTCTTTTTGATTGTTTCTTTGCTTAGCTTGCCGTTGCTCATTCTTTTATTAGCAAAAATATGTACCGCGCCGGAAACAAAAAGGAAAATGGGAGCAGTTATGCCCCGCATAAAATTCCAAACCTGCCAAAATGGTTGGTTCATGTCGATAGCGTCAGGACTCGCAAGGGCAAATATAACATGCCCCTGCATCATCATGAACATAGCGAAAAAGCGAGTCAAATCGAGTGCTGTAAGCCTCGAGCCTGTTTTATCAAAGTTAATATTATTATCTTTCAATTTCATTTTAAATCAATACAACAAAACTATTTACAAAAATAATACATTTTACGATAATATCATCTACTATCTTTTATAAATGACAGTAATTTAATGATAATATTGTAATCATTTAATTTAACTTTTCTCTATTCTAATCCTTGCATCTACCGCAGTAAGACTTTTACTTGTGCCTAGTAGTGGATTTATATCCAGCTCCGCTATCTCTGGCGCTGCCTCGAGCAAATTGCCAAGCTTGACAATGCACTCAGCGAGCAAGCTTTCATCGACTCCTTCTTTGCCGCGCACTCCTTGGATAATTTTGTAAGAGCGAAGGCTGCGAATCATTCCGAGAGCTTCCTCACGGCAAACAGGTGCTAAAGCGAAAGAAAAATCTTTCAGTACTTCGATAAATATTCCGCCCAAGCCGCAAAGTATAACGTGCCCAAAGTCTGGCTCTTTTTTGGCGCCAATGAATATCTCAATGCCACTCAGCATTTGCTGAACCAGTACGCCTGTGGCGTCTTTTATTTTCATAAGTTTACCAAATGCTTCTTCGAATGCCTGCTCGTCTTTAATTCCGATAATAACGCCACCTACATCTGATTTATGTACCGGTCCAACTACTTTTGCCACTACTGGAAATCCTATTTCGCGGGCAAAGCCGAGAGCTTCTTTTAAATCCGCCGTTTCCAATTCTTGGGCGCGGGAAATAAGTGCGGCATCGAGAAGAGATTGTACATTTGTTGGGCTTAGATATCCATCAGTAGAATTGTCGATTATTTTACGAATCTTGCTCAAGTCCGCTTTAAATTCATTTTCACAACTAATTATCTTGGGCGCATAATAGGCTTTTGCCATTGCTTCGCCTAAATTAACTTCGTCAATAAATATTGAATGTCCCTTGCTGATGAATGAATCTATAGCATTGGTGGACAAAACAATTGACGGCAAAACGGGGAATATAGGCTTTTTCAATGTTTTCATTTTTTCAGATAATACGTCATAAACAGGAGAAGAATCGAACATACCGGTCGTGCCGAAAATTACTGCCGAGCCGTCTATTTCGTTGAAATCATTGTCCACGGCATCCAAGATAAGCCCCAAATGCTCGGCTGTGCCTGTTGCCAGAAAATCAATCGGATTAGCAACCGAAGTACCATGAAATAATTTTTCTAAAAGCTCATCTGCTTTTTTGCCCTCGATGTGAGGGACTTGCATATTATTTTTGTCCAAAGTATCGGTAAGCATTACGCCGGGCCCGCCGGCATGAGTAATCACAGCAATCCTATTCCCTGCGAGCGGCTTGGTAAGCAGTACATTAGCTACATCGACTAATTCCGTTCGGCTGGAGCAGCGGATTATACCCGCTTTTTTGAACAATGCCTCGACTGCTAAATCGCTACCTGCCAAAGCTCCGGTATGAGACGAAACTGCACGTGAGCCTGCGTCGGTCGTTCCAGATTTTATCGCTGCTATGCGGCAGCCTTTGGCTATCAAAGATTGCGAATGTCTTAAAAACTTTGCGGGATTTGTAATTTTTTCCAAATACATAATTTTCACTTTTGAGCTTTTTTGTGGGTCGAAAGAATTATCCCAATGCTCCAAAACGTCTTCTACACCTGTTTGTGCGCTATTGCCAACGGAATAAACGCCAGCAAAAGTAAGTCCACGCGGGATTGCTATTTCCAATATAAAGCAGGCAGTAGCGCCAGAGCCGGAAACAAAATCGCAGCCCTTTTCGTCCAAGCGTGGCAGTGGTCCCGCGAAAACGCCTTGATAATGCGGAGTCAGTACGCCTATGCAATTCGGTCCTATTAGCGTCCCATTGTGTTCGTTTACGATTTTCACCACTTCATCTTCTAACTTTTTGCCTTCAGCACCAATTTCGCTAAATCCAGCAGAAAGGATAATAAATGCTTTAGTGGAATGATTGCGAGCCAGCT
>JBBRJR010000257.1:0-3303 GCA_038218865.1 Kapaibacterium sp. (SeqCode)
CGGGAACGACTATCACAGCCGGTTTGTTTTTAGGAATGAACCGCGAAACAGCTGCGAGATTTTCATTTTTGCTCAGCATACCGGCTATTTTGGCGAGCGGTTTGCTGCAATTTTATCAGGCATTGGATTATATAGATTTAACTGACGCAAAAGCACTTATCGTTGCTACTTTAGTAGCAGGCGTAAGTGGTTACTTTGCGATTGATTTTTTAATCAAGTTTTTGAAAAACCATTCCACGATGATTTTTATTTATTATAGAATTATTCTTGGCTTGGCTATTTTGTTTGTAATATATTTCATTTAAAGCAATTATGTACAACTTTAGAAGTTAATTAACAAAAACATAAGGTATTATTATGTTCTTAGCCGTACTTTTGGGATTTCTTTTGACTTTCATCGTACCGCTTTTGTTTAAAATAAGCAAAAAGTATGCGGGAATGATAATCTCACTTCTTCCGTTAGGATTATTCATCTATTATTTGAGCTTTATTCCTTCAGTCGCGAGTAATCAAATTTCTCGTGAGTATTTTGAATGGATACCTTCTCTTGGTGTCAATTTAAGCTTTGTTTTAGATGGTTTGAGCCTCACTTTCGCATTAATTATTTCAGGCATTGGCTTTGCAGTTTTTCTCTATGCTTCCTCTTACTTGCGAGACAGCGAGAAAATAGTGCCTTTTTACATTTATATATTGATTTTCATGGCATCGATGTTAGGCGTGGTTACCTGCGATAACATGATTGCAATGTTTGTCTTTTGGGAATTGACCTCGATAAGTTCTTTTTTGCTCATCGGGTTCAACCACGAGCAGGAAAAATCCCGCTACGCCGCTTTGCAAGCGCTTTTGATTACTGCCGGTGGCGGCTTGGCGCTAATGGCATCTTTTATACTTATGTGGCAGGTCTCCCCTACTTTCGACATATCTCAGCTTTTCGCAAGCAAAGATGCTATACAGCAAAGCCCTTATTACACAGCTATTTTCATCTTATTTGTTATAGGTGCTTTTACTAAATCAGCGCAGTTTCCGTTTCACTTTTGGCTACCAAATGCTATGGAAGCTCCAACGCCAGTCAGCGCTTACTTGCATTCGGCTACGATGGTAAAAGCTGGTATATTCATACTTGCTAAATTCTCTCCAATTTTAAGCGGGACTGACCTGTGGCAATGGACGCTCGCCGGATTTGGTGGCTGGACTATGCTCATGGCGTCGGTCATGGCTTTAAAGCAAACTGATTTAAAGAAAATTTTGGCGTACTCGACTGTTTCAGTTTTGGGTACACTTACAATGCTTCTCGGCATCGGCGGCAAAGACGCTATACCTGCTATGATTATATATCTAGTTGCACACGCCCTCTACAAAGGCGCACTCTTTCTAACTGCAGGAATGATTGACCACGGCACAGGTACTCGCGACATTAACCAGCTCGGCGGACTCAAAAAACACATGCCAATTGCTACTTTCGTTGGCGTCGTGGCGGCGTTGTCTGGGATGGGATTAATTCCCTTCGTCGGCTTCGTCGGCAAGGAAATGGTCTATGAATCAGTTATTAATTTCGGCAATTATTCGATTATATTTATCGTTATCGCTGTCGTTTCTGCAATTAATATATTCGCAGCAATGGCTTACGCAGGCATTTTGCCATTTTTCGGAAAGGAAAAACATCCTGGCGCCAAGCCGCATGACGCTGGATGGCAGATGTGGCTGGGACCGATTCTCTTGTCAATTTTCGGTTTGATTTTCGGTATTTTCTCTTCGGCACTTGTCGAGCCCTTGGCTCGCAATGCCGCGATGCAGATAAACATTGATCCTTTGGAATTCCACTTGACGCTTTGGCATGGCTTTAATCTCGCACTTTGGCTTAGCCTTGCTACTATAGCTTGTGGATTAGTTATTTATTATTATAGAATTCAAATTGCAGCATTTTTATCAAAATGGGCATTACCAAAAGGATTTTATCCTGCCGTGTGGTATGATTATGGGTTAAACGGGATGCTAAAATCTGCCGAAATGCAAACAAAGTTTCTACAAAATGGACACTTGCGATATTATATCGCTACTATAATTCTATTTTTTGTATTTGTTGCCGGCTCGTCTTTCTTTAATTTCAGCGATATAAATTTAATCGAGAATTCATTTTATATCGCATTTGAAAATAGCTTAAAAGTACTGAGCTTGTATGATTTATCTATCGGTGTAATTATCACCGTTGTTAGCACTTATGTATTACGATCCAACGGTCGGCTTTCCTCGATAGCTGCCTTGGGCGTTTCCGGCTCTATGATTGCACTGCTATTTATAATAAACGGCGCACCTGATTTAGCGATGACGCAGCTCGCTATTGAAACGTTAACTGTTATTTTGTTCGTGCTTGTGCTATATAAATTACCGCGATTTGCTGTGCATTCTAAGCTTAATGCAAGAGTTCGCGATTTTATAATTGCTCTCTCGGCTGGCGTCCTGATGATGCTTTTTGTGCTATATGTCAGCAGCTATCCAATGCTTTCGACTGAACTGCGAGATTATTTCGCCGCAACCAGCTATTTGATTGCACATGGTAAAAACGTAGTCAATGTAATATTAGTTGACTATAGAGGGCTCGATACGATGGGTGAAATAACAGTACTTTCGATGGCTGCCATCGGGGTTTATTCCCTGCTCAGACTAAAAAACAAAACGGAGGACAAATAAGATGAAATCTATAATTTTGCGAACAATGACAACGTATCTTTTACCGCTTCTACTGCTATTTTCGATGTTTTTACTCTTTCGTGGGCACAACCAGCCGGGCGGCGGATTCGTCGGCGGACTTGTAGCTGCTGCTGCATTTTCTTTGTATTTGATAGCCTATGGCATAGAAGGAGTCAGAAATGTTTTACGTGTCGAACCAGTTAGGTTGATTGCTATTGGTTTGCTTATAGCTGTCAGCAGCGCTTTGTTTCCTGTGTTGCTCGGAAAGGCTTTTATGACAGGCACTTGGTACGAAGAATATTTACCGATAGTCGGCAAAATGGGAACGCCCGCTGCATTCGATATTGGCGTTTATTTCACAGTTTTGGGCGTTACGCTTAATATTATTTTTTCATTAGCAGAGGATAAAGACTAAAATGGAACTATTACTTGCTATATTATCCGGCATACTCGTTACGAGTGGATTTTATTTGATACTGCGTAGAAGTTTGGTGAAAGTCCTTTTGGGATTAATCTTTTTAGGCAATGCGGCGAACTTGATTATTTTTTCTGTCGCCCGCGTTACTAAAGGAGTGCCGCCCTTTATAGCTGCAGAAATGGACAAAATGCACCAGC
>JBBRJR010000258.1:0-3302 GCA_038218865.1 Kapaibacterium sp. (SeqCode)
AACGAATTCATGAAACATTTAGAAGGACTTGGACTAATATTCAATGAAGGGCAATTGATAGATGCAAGTTTTACAATCGCTCCCCGCCAACGTAATACACGGGAAGAGAATAAGAAAATAAAGGCAGGAGAAGGCGATGAACTATGGAAGGACAATCCGCATAAGAAGCGTCATAAGGATATAGATGCACGCTTTATAATTTGAAATATATCAAAAATATTTGTTTAAATACAAACTTTTCTGTATTTTGGTATTTGATATTTTGAGGATATTTTAAAGAGTTCTGGATATCTTACAAATAAAAATAAATCATTGAATTTTTAGAACTCACCATAGATAGTTTATTTCTAAATATAAATTAATGAAACACTACTTCGCCGTTGCTTTTATTGCTTTACTCCTAAGTGCTTGCTCCGCGTCAGTGCGGTTTTCGGGCAATTCATCCAGTTCTTCCTCGTCCCAAAGTTCAAAAGAAATATCCACGCAAGGCGAAAAGCTGCCACAAGGATTTACTTTCCGGGGGCAAGCCTCATACTATGCCGATAAATTCCAAGGGCGCCCCACTGCGAGCGGCGAAATATTCGATCAAACAAAACTTACCGCCGCACACAGGACAATTGCCTTCGGCACTAAGCTAAAAATTACAAATCTAAAAAATCGACGCCAGACTATCGTCATAATCAACGACCGCGGTCCTTTCGTCGGAGATAGAATTATTGACTTATCTCGCGCCGCCGCTGAAAATCTGGATATGGTAAGAGATGGTATTGCGGACGTCGAATGTGAAGTAATTGAATAATTATTTTATTCGTAATTCGTAGTTTTATGCTTATGATTTTTGTAATAACAGAACAAAATAAATATACAACTTGTTTTAATTGTTTACGTCTATTTTTTGTTACTCAAAATAATAAAAAAAATATGCCAGAAAAAAGTAAATATAAATATTTAATGGAAATTAACAGCCCTGAGGATCTACGTAAATTACCACAAGACAAGATACCTGTGGTTTGCGACGAAGTTCGTGAATTTATGATAGACACAATAACCCGAACCGGCGGGCATTTCGGAGCCGGATTGGGCATGGTCGAGCTTACTGTAGCTCTGCATTACGTTTTCAATACGCCGCAGGACAAATTAGTTTTCGACGTAGGGCATCAAGGCTACCCACACAAGATTTTAACTGGCAGACGCGACTCGTTGCATACAATCCGCCAAAAAGGAGGTCTATCAGGCTTTTTGAAGCCTTCTGAAAGCACCTACGACAGCTTTGGAGCAGGCCACGCCTCGACTAGTATATCCGCTGCACTCGGCATAGCTACCGCCCGCGATATAAATCATGAAAATTATAAAGTTGCAGCTATCATCGGCGACGGCTCAATGACAGGCGGGCTGGCATTCGAGGCGATGAATAACGCCGGCGTACAGAAACGAAATATGATGGTCATTTTAAATGATAATAATATGTCAATAGATGCCAATGTCTCAGCTTTTTCTAATTATTTTAATGAAATATTTGCTTCGACGACCGTTCAGTCCATTCGCTCAAATATTTGGGAAATGACTGGTAAGCTCGATGAATTTGGCGATCGCTTACGCAAAATTGCAGGACGCTTCGAGGGCGGCGTCAAAGCTATTGTTACTCCGGGCGCTCTATTTGAATCCTTCGGCTTCAAATATTTTGGTCCAATCAATGGACACAATATTCATAAGCTGATTAAAATGCTGCGGCTAACAAAAGATATAAATGGTCCTGTCTTTTTGCACGTGATGACACAAAAAGGCAAAGGCTACGGTCCTGCCGAGTGCGACATACATCATTTGCACGCAATAGGCAAAATAGACAAAGACACAGGAAAATCCCTCGCCGCACCAAGCAACATTGAAAGACCGCTGTATCAGGACGTTTTCGGCGAAATGATGCTCGAGCTATGCAGGGATAATCCGAAACTTATCGCTGTAACGGCTGCCATGTGCGAAGGCACAGGTCTCGATATACTTTTAAAAGCAATGCCTGAGCGGGTTATCGACGTCGGCATCGCCGAAGGGCATGCCATTACTTTTTCAGCCGGTTTGGCTATAGAAGGGATTTTGCCAGTCGTTGCAATTTATTCCTCATTTTTGCAGCGGGCGTATGACAATATAATTCACGACGTAGCTTTGCAAAATCTGAAAGTTATATTCGCCATCGATAGAGCAGGTCTCGTTGGCGCCGATGGTCCAACTCACCACGGCGTGTTCGACATATCATTTTTGCGTTCTATCCCTAATCAAATTATAGCTGCTCCTAAAGACGAGCAGGAATTGCGAAATCTCTTGTTTTCAGCTGTTTACTTTTATCCGAAAGCTCCAATCGCGATCCGCTATCCGCGTGGCTATGGTCTTGGCGTTCAGATAAAAGAACCCGAACATATCCCGTTGGGAAAATCCGAAACACTTCGCTTGGGCAGCGATACCGCTGTTTTGGCATTGGGTAAAATGGTCTCGCCCGCTATGGGTGCTACCGAAATATTAGACGGGCAAGGCATTTCTTGCGAAGTTATAAACGCCCGATTTGCCAAACCGTTAGATACCGAGATGATTGACGACATCTGCTCGCGGTTCGATAAAATTATTACAATCGAAGAGGGGCAAAAGGTCGGCGGCTTTGGCTCGGCTGTCTTGCAATACATAAATGACGCTGCTACGCAAAATCCAAAAGTTTTAATTTTGGGCATAGACGACGTTTTTATTGAGCATGGCATGCAGGAAGAGCTACTTTCGGATATTGGTTTAGATGCCAAAGGGATAGCTCGTTCTATTGCTTATTTTTCTGAGCATGGCACTGCGGAAAAGATTATAAAAAATGCAGAAAAAATCAATTTTGTAAAATAATATTTTGCAAAAATCAAAAAAAGTGTTAAATTTGTATTCTGTTTTTGAGAGCGATAAGCGAAACAGGAGCAGAACAAAAACGGTCAGACCTCGTAGCTCAGCTGGTAGAGCATTTGACTTTTAATCAAAGGGTCGCGCGTTCGAGCCGCGCCGAGGTCACTAAGAAAAAGCCTTAATTCCAATGGAATTAAGGCTTTTTTGTAGTTTTCAGTTGTCAGCTATCGGTGAAGAAAAGGAAGTAGCTCTTCCCCTTCTTCACCGGAAACCGATAACTGATTACCGAAAACTATCTAACGATAACAACCTTTTCGCTATTTGTTTTGTCGCCAAAAGACACAATCATTTGATATACGCCACTCGATAAATCGGAGGTGTTTAGTTTGATTAATCCTGAACTTGCACTCATCGTTGTTTCAAAACTTAACTTG
>JBBRJR010000259.1:0-3283 GCA_038218865.1 Kapaibacterium sp. (SeqCode)
ATCTTGGGTAATGAAGTAAATAAACTCGAAGCGGTGCTTGCCGCTTATTGCGGAGCAAAGCATGCCGTCGGCGTTTCCAGCGGCACCGACGCCCTTTTGATGGCTCTAATGGCACTTGGCGTTGGTCCGGGCGACGAAGTGATTATGCCGACTTATTCTTTCTTTGCAACAGCGGGCGTAGTCGCTCGATTGTTCGCTGTGCCAGTTTTTGTCGATAGCGATCCTGTAACCTATAATATTGATATTGAAAAAATAGAAGCTAAAATCACGAGCAAAACTAAGGCAATAATCCCAGTCCACCTTTACGGGCAAGCCTGCGAAATGGACGAAATATTGGAAATTGGCAAGCGGCACAATATCCCAGTCATTGAAGATGCGGCACAGGCTATCGGCTGCCAGTACAAAAACGGCTCTCCCGTTGGCTCGATGGGTCTTATGGGTTGCTATAGCTTCTATCCGACGAAAAATTTAGGTGCTTTCGGCGACGGCGGAATGGTCGTTACCAACGATGACGAACTCGCAGATAGACTGAAACAAATGAGAAATCACGGCATGGAGCCAAAGTATCATCATAAGTTCGTTGGTGGCAATTTCCGTTTGGACGCTTTGCAAGCCGGCGTACTAAATATTAAATTCCCGCATTTGGACGGCTGGCACGCAGCCCGCAGAGCGAACGCCGAACTTTATTACGAATCATTCCTCCAAGCTGGACTCGCTACCGAACCCGGCAAAACAGAATTCGATCTCGGCAATCAAGTGCTTTTGCCCGAAGCCGTCTATAAATCTTCTAAGGTCAAAAATTATCATATTTACAATCAATTCATCGTGCGCGTTGAAAAGCGAGATGAGCTAAGGAAATTTTTGTCGGAAAATCAAATAGGCACAGAAATTTACTATCCCGTGCCATTCCATAAGCAAGAATGCTTTGCGCAAGTGCCGTCTTCGGATGGTATGTATCCCGTTTCGGATAGATTCGCGGAAGAATCAATCGCTTTGCCGATATATCCTGAACTTATGCCGGAGCAAATAACTTATGTTGTCGAGAAAATCGCAGAATTTCTGATAAAATAATCTATTGCTTCAGTTGCTGTCTCTCTGTGAACTTTGGCGAAATCGGAAGGCGATGGTTTATAAATAAAAGCAATTGCCCTTCGATAACGTCAAGCGTTACATGCTCTGCGATAGCAACATTACGGGCGCCCTCGCGCACGCCTAATTCAAGAGTTTCGTTTTTCAACTCCCATTCCAAATTATTCGTAGTAAGAGTCGCTCGTGGCTGCGGTATAAGCGAGATTATTTCGTTTATATTTACTAAAATATCCACTGGCTCGCTGATAGATATTCCGTAGCGGTTTTGGTCAAAGATGCACATATTCAATCTATGCGAGTATTTCTTGAAAACACTCCAATTATTCAACGTATGCTCAAGCTCGCCGCCATGAAAACCCAATATCAGCAAATTCACTAAACTTTTTCTTTCGCAGTATAGTAAAATTTTCTCGAAATCATTAGTTTCTTGGTCGGGGATTATAAGTATTTTATTTTGCTCAAACAATTTACTTGCTTTGGGCAAAGCGAAACTGTCCATGTCGCCAATAATCATATCCGGCTCTATGCCCTTGTCCAACAGATAGTTCGCAGCGCCGTCGGCTACGATAATTGACACCCCTGAAACCATTTCAAATATATCTACATCTGGCAAATCAGCATTCAAGCAGACTACTGCTTGGAATTCGTTACCCGATGGAAAGCTAATTCTTTTCAATTTTAATCTAAAACTCCACAAATATAAATTTAATCTGCCAACGAAACATCGGCTGTAATAGTTTTGGTGTCCTTCCATCGGCAAAGAGGGAAGTAGGTGCAGTAGCCGCAATTCCGACTTTCAGGCTTTTTGACGAATTTCCCGCCACGCATCTCGTAAGTTCGCTCTTCAAGAAAATCAATCGATTTGTCGATTATATCTTTAAGCTCATCTTCGCTTGGAATTAACACGTGGAACTTCGTCTTTTTCGGCTTACCTTTTTCTGAAAGCTCCCCTTCGGTTTCATCTATCTTCAAAAAGTACTTTTCATGGTAGAAAGGCTCGCCAGCAGTGGATTTAGTCGGATTAAAACCATAATAAACACCGCCAGCAGCAGATATTTTACTAATTGAATCTTTATCAGAATTTGACCCATCGCTCGACGTGCCTGTTGCAAAAAATTTTCTTTCGAGAAATATCTTTGCGGCAGCCAAATAAACAGGTATCTGGAATTTCTTTCCATTTAAAATATCTTTCAGTGTCGGCAGATTCCCAATATTCATTTTATAATCAGCAATCATAAAGTGAGTCAATGACTCGTCAAACTCTATCCGGTCAATTTTCCCCTTAATTTTCACATTCCCCCGTAGCTTGACGGGATCATCACTCGTTAGGGCTTTGTTTGTCGCAGGTGGCATTCCGAAAGAATATTCAAACAAGGCAGGATAAAAATTATTCTCGGGCGAGTTAATTCTATCTATCTCATTCTCCAGCCAATATTCCATAATCCCTTTGCGGTCTTTACTGCCCAAAATCGCAGTTTTCTCAAGCTCAAAAAAGGAATGCGTGAAATTAATGCTTTGCAATTCGTCAGTAGCTATGCGAATCAGCAAATCCAAATATTCCGCCTGCTTGGCAAGCTCGAGCTTGACTAATTTTAGGTTCCGTGCATTAGGCATAGCCGCAATTGACTCGCTCGTCGCCATTCTATTTTGAATTTCAGAGTAGAATTTATAAACAATAGAGTGCATAACGTCGCCCTTTTCAATCGGCGTAAGTTCCAAACTGTCTGTAGGTCGCTCGTCAATCGAAAGAACACGCCGCACGAAATACTTTTGCGGACAGGATGAAAACTCCTCGAATTCGGATATCGAAAACGTCTTTCGCGAAAACTCGTCCAATGCGGCGACTGCTTGCTGACTCATCATATCCAAATCTAAATTCTCGGGACGCACTATTTTACTGATATATCCGCTAATATCTGCCAAATAAAGCAAATCATTTTGCAATTCGAAGCTGGAACTTGCCAAATCAACCGGATTTCCAGCCGCAAAATACTTCAACAGCTCGCTTTTCTCTGTAATATAATTCAAAAAGGGCAAAGCCGCCAACTGCCTAAGCTCTCGCTCGCTCGCTCGCGAATTGCTCGCAGCCAATCGAAGCTCTTGCAAATGATACCACTTCGAGCAGTAGCTTTCGGGCTCGTCTTTGCTTAGGTTCAACGTGCTTATTTTGCACAAAGCACTCAAAAATGGAGAA
>JBBRJR010000260.1:0-3283 GCA_038218865.1 Kapaibacterium sp. (SeqCode)
AATGGGGACGAGTGGCACTGAATCTTTGTCGAGTGCGGCAAATGTTTTTATGGGTCAAACAGAAGCTCCGTTGCTAATAAAGCACTATATACCGACTGCGACGCGTTCGGAATTAAATTCGATTATGGTTTGCGGTTTTGCTACAATCGCCGGCGGCGTTATGGCTGCTTATGTGCAAATGGGCATTTCCGCCACCGTACTTATCACTGCTTCGCTTATCTCTGTTCCCGGCGGGCTTTACTTATCAAAGATAGCCATTCCGCCATCGGAAGGAGCCAAAAGTTTCGACGATTTAAAAGATATTAATATTCCAAAAGCAGAAAGTGCTCTCGTTGCTATAACCAACGGTGCCGCCGAGGGTTTAAAATTAGCGCTGAATATAATGGCAATGCTTATCGCATTTATTGCTATCATAGCAGTATTGGACGCATTTTTGGGTTTCGTCAGCGTCCAATCTGCCAATATTGGCATCACTTTTATTCCTTCGAGTCTAAAAGCACTTTTAGGGCTGATTTTTCAGCCGTTTGCTTATATCGTCGGCATTCCCGCCGAAGAAGCTAAAATATTTGGCAGCTTAGTTGGAACTAAGGTCAGCATAAATGAATTTATAGCATATTCTGATTTATCTGCTTTGATACAAAACGGAGCAATAAGCGAAAGGACTGCTAAACTCGCCGCATTTGCTCTTTGTGGCTTTGCTAATTTCAGCTCTATAGCAATTCAAATCGGCGGGATAGGGGCAATGGCGCCCGAAAGAAGAGCCGAAATTGCCCAGCTTGGTTTCCGGGCAATGATTATCGGCGCTTTGACTAATATTTTAACTGCGACTGTCGCCGGAATATTGATTTAAAGCACAAGCTCGGCTTCTGCATAGCTGTCAATTGTCTCGTAAACGCGAACTGTAATTTTCTTGATATTTTTGTATTCACGCATTTTTTCTGATATTTTATTCAAAAAGAAATGTGTCAGGTTTTCGCATGTAGAAAAATTATCGATAATATAATGTTTGAAATTATTTTCCTTTAAAAAATCAATCATTAAATTGTCGGTGCCGTCGCAAAGGAAGGCGTGATCCAAACTATTGATAATTGGCAAAATTACAAGTTCCATATCATAAAAGTCTAATACCATAGCTTCGTGGTTCGTTCCGCCTTCGAGCGAAAGTCTTAATTTATAAGAATGCCCGTGCAGGTTTTTGCACGGCCCTTTGTGAAATGGCAGGCGATGGCTCATTTCCCAAGAGAATTCTTTTGCTATTTTCATATTATTCCTTTGAATATGTTGCGGTAATTGTACTTGTCATGCCACCGCGCGCTCCCCAAGTGCTAACGATTTCCATTTCCAGTGGCTCGCAGGCAGCAACTAAATCATCAAGAATTTGATTTGTGATTGCTTCATAAAAAATTCCCTGATTTCTATATTCCAAAAAATAATACTTCAAAGACTTAAGCTCGATGCAAAGTTTATCTGGAATATAATTAACTGTGATTGTTCCGAAATCCGGCAAACCGGTTATCGGGCAAACTGAGGTGAACTCAGGGTTTGAGTGAGATATTTCGTAAATTCTTCCCAGTTTCGGATTCTCAAATGTTTCTAAAATCATAAATTCCTCAAATTTTATTATTATATTTTCAAAAATATCTTTATATTTGAAGTTTATAACGAACAAGATTGAAAATGAGTGAAGAAAAAGGTTACATTTACGGAAAAAATGCTGTTTTGGAAGCGCTTGAGTCAGAAAGCAAAATAGTCAAAATATTTTTGTGCTATGGAGTGCAAAGCAGCCAAATAAGTTCTATTTACAATAAAGCGGGTAAAAAGCGAATCCAATGCGTTGTCTATGACAAGAGAAAATTCGGTGAACTCGAAAAAAACGTTTGCCCACCAGACAGCCGGTCGCAAGGCGTAATTGCATTAAGGCAAATGGTTGAGCCATTGACGGTTTCTGAATTAGTTAAATTAGCTCAGAAAAAACAAAATTCTCTTATCATTTTGCTGGACGAAATAACCGATCCGCACAATTTGGGAGCAATTGCACGTTCAGCTGAATGTGCCGGAGCAGCCGGAATTATTCTGCCCGAACGGAACACTTCGCCCATTACTCCAGTGGCTATTAAAGCCTCTGCTGGCGCTTTGGAACACTTGCCGATAGCTTACTCGTCCAATTTGAATGTAGCTATCAAAAAGCTAAAAGATGAGGGCTTTTGGCTTATCGGAACGAGCGACAAAGCTCAAAAAGATTACACCGAAGATTTGTACGATTCGCCCATCGGCTTGGTTATCGGCAGCGAAGGAAGTGGCATAAGGCAAAGCGTTATGAAGCACTGCGATATATTAGTAAAAATACCTATAGCAGGGAAAATTAATTCATTAAACGCATCAGTAGCCGCTGGCGTTATTATATTTGAAATTGTTAGACAACGAACATTAAAAATTAAATAATATGACAAATAAAATTGCACTTTATCCCGGGACGTTCGACCCGATAACAAACGGGCACATAGACGTAATCGAGCGCGCCTCCAAAATGTTCGACAAAATAATTGTCGTCATCGCCATTAATTCAAAAAAAACCAGCTTATTCAATGAGAATGAGCGGCTCAAAATGGCTAAAGAAGCTTTGAAGTATTTGCCTAATGTTGAGGTCGTCTTCCATAGCGGATTAATAATTGAATTTGCACGAAAAGTTAATGCTGTAGCTATTATTCGCGGCATACGTGCAGTCTCGGACTTTGAATATGAATTTCAAATTGCTCTAATGAACAGAAAATTAGAGCCAGATGTCTATACACTTTTTATGATGCCGCACGAGAAATATACATATTTAAATTCAAGTATAGTTAGGGAATTAGCACGCTACAACCAAGACGTTTCCGAATTTGTCTCGCCAAATGTAGCCAAATGTTTAAAGAAAAAATTTGACAACTAACTGATAAAACTGATATTTAATGCTATTGCTTAATAAAATATCTAAGTATTCTTTGTTTACCATTATTGATTGAAATGAAATAGCTTCCAGCACTTAAATCAGAAACATCAATTTTTAACTGTGCATCATTAAAGTTACTAACTTTTTTTATCTTTAAGCCAAGCATATTGAATATAATTATATCCTCAATATTATCGCCATTGGCGTTAATGTACATATAATTTTGTACTGGATTGGGATAAAGCGAAATGAAATTATTTGACTGATTATCATTAACAGAGACAAGTGAAGAGTCGGCGCATTCTTTCAAAATCTTGATTAATCCAAATTTAGTATCAGATATAGCGTTGCATA
>JBBRJR010000261.1:0-3282 GCA_038218865.1 Kapaibacterium sp. (SeqCode)
GGGGTGATTTTTTTTCCATATTTTTCTCAAAAAAACTGTGATAATGATATTTTAATTAGTAAATTGCAGTTATTGTATAATCTGATCCGGGTAAACAAAATGTCTTGGATACAAATTCTTAATCACGAACGAGTTAAGAAAATATTGCAGCGCGGCATTATAGAAAAAAAAGTCGCAAGTGCTTATCTTTTTTGGGGGATAGAAGGAATTGGCAAAGAGGCTTTGGCTTTAGAATTTGCCAAAGTACTCAATTGTTTGGACCCTGTTTCTAAGGGCGACGAAATCGCGGTATGCGACGTTTGCCGTTCGTGCAAGCAATTTCGCTCGCTTAATCATCCTAACTTGCAGCTTATTTATGCTTTGCCTGCTGGCAAAACAACGGATAGTGCAGCTGCCGAATCTCCGCTATCTAAACTTAGCCCAGAGCAGTTAAGCGAAATTACAGAGCAGCTAAAGCTAAAAGCTGAAAATCCGTACCATAAAATATCGGTTGCCAATGCTAATCAAATAAAAATCGCTTCCATTCGCGAAGTGAAAAAAAATCTTACGTTAGCTGCGAATACTTATGGAAAGCGAGTGGTAATTGTACTCAATGCCGAGCAAATGACGGGCGAAGCTGCTAATGCCTTTTTGAAAACACTCGAAGAGCCGCACGACAACATAGTGATTATACTTATTTCTTCGCATAAGGAATTACTTTTGCAAACAATTCTTTCGCGATGTCAGCAAATTCACTGCGAGCCTTTGCCGGAAAGTTTAATTGCTGAATATCTTGTCGAGAACTATGACAAAACGCTTGCTGAGGCTAAAATTGTAGCTAATTTTTCGCAAGGCTCGCTCACTTCCGCTATTGATTTTTTGGACGAAGACATGCAAGAAATGAGGCGAGACATTGTCGATACATTGCGCAGCGCACTTAAAAAAAATTATCGCATGGAACTCTGGAAATTTTTAGAAAAAATGATTAATACCAAAGATAAGAATAAAATCGAAATACACTTGAAGATGTTGCTTATCTGGATGAGGGATTATTATATTTTGACAAAAACGGGGAATAGAGAAGCATTGGTAAATTTAGATCAAGTCGATAGAATCGAAAAGTTCGCCCTGCTTTTCCCGGAAGCTGATATATCTGTTGTTCTTAAAGAGATAGAGCAAGCTATATTTGAATTAAAGCGGAATGTGAATCAGCAATTATTGCTATTGAAATTGTTTTTAAAAATACGAAAAGCACTTTTGGGAGTAGAATTTTAAGTATTTATTTTTTCCTCAGACAAAGGTAAAACAAGCATGATTTCTGTGAATTCGCCCAAATTGCTTTTTATGTCCCAACTTGCTTGGTAAATATTTATTATTCTGTTGATAATCGACAGCCCCAAACCTAAGCCTTGCTGCTCGTTTTTATCGCGGTTAAATTGTATGTAAGCGCCGATAGTTTGTATTTGGTCGAACTCCATACCGCTACCGAAATCCTTAATAATAAGAACATATTTATTTAGTTCTATGTATGATTTGATATTTATTTTCTCGCCTGCTTGAGTGAATTTCAGAGAATTTGAGATAATTTCCTCTATTACCTTTACTAAAAAAACTTCATACATAGCGATGGGTGAGTCTATCAAATCAATTTCAATATCATCTTGGCGGTTTTCATTGTGTGCCATATTCATCGCTGTTTCAAAGATAACGGATTGAGCGGAATAGCATGTTTTTTTCTGCAAATCCTCTATTTCAGCTAAATTCATAGAAATTAATACTAAATTCGTGTGGAAAAGATAATTTTCAAACAAGCGTTTGAGCCTTTCAGCAGAAAAATATATATCGTTAATTATCTCAAGAACGCCTTCCTCATCGTTTGCCATTTGAGAAAAAATACTTTGAAGATATTTAGAAAATCCAAGTATTTGGTTTATCGGGGTGCGTACCTCGTGCGGTATGCTCTGCATAAGATTGGAAGTCAGTGATTCGAGCCGCTGCGTGAGATCTTTCGACTTTATCTTCAAGTGCATGGTACGCGTGGCAACTAATTGCTCCAGCAAATCTGTTTTTTCGCTTATCGTAATATCGTTTATAAGTTCAGTAAGCGAAGAAGCCATAAGCGAAATGAATAATTTAAGGCATATAATTTCTTCGGGAGTGTAGTCCATCGGATGAATTGTGGTTTCGATAATACAAATACCCAAAACGCCAGCTTGGTTAATTAAAGGCAATATTATAAAATTTGAATTCCACTCATTTTGAGTATTGGTTACCATATCGGTTGATGAAAGTACTTCGCCGATAACTCCCTCATCGCTTAATTTCTCAAAGATGTCGCCGAAAGGATAATCGCGAGGATTCGACGAGGTCAATTCAAATTCAAATGTCTCGCTGTTGTACAAAAATACTGCGGATTTTTCAGATCCATGATATGCCATAAGTGTCTCGCAAGCAAAGCCAGCTAAAGATCTTATCTTTTTATATTTATACTTTTCACGAGAAAATTTAAGAATCTCTTGTCTGAAATCATTTTCTAACATCTTTAAGAACCTTACTTATCCAACTTCAATATAGTTATTGATTTATCATACATTGATAATATCGTCTCTCTATTAGCCACAAAAAAATCTTCGGGCAATGAAAATTTCTCCCAAATAATCAGATTAGGCTTGTTTATCATGAAATTCCCAGAATTCCCAATATTATTTAACTTAGCAATAATATTGCCAAGATGAATTGAGGCAATGAGTGGGTCGTATTTATCCTTTAATCCCGTATGGTGGTAGCGTACGCTTCCGCTTATCGTTTCCGGCAAGTTCCATTTTTTACAAATGAGCTCACCGATAACCAAATGGTTCAGTCCAAAAGCAGATTTTTCCAAGTTTTCGAGCGAGAGAAACCCCTCATTTGCTTCATCAATTAATTCTATGTATTTGGCATTGAAGAACTTGACAAAAAATAGTTTTCCTATGTCGTGCATAATTCCTGAAATAAAAAAATTATCAAGATTCTTTATCCCGATTTTTTGACCGATGAAACGCGAAGTTACCCCCACTGCTATCGAATGTTTCCAAAGCTCGACTATGTTGAAGTTTGAATTAGAGGATATTGATTTGAAAACCTCTATAACTGAGACGGCAAGGCAAATATTCCGCACTTCATTAAAACCAATATAAAAAATAGCTTGCGAAATAGTATCGACGCGGTTAATTAAGCCGTAAAGCGGAGAGTTAACCACCTGCAAAATCTTCCCAGCGATAGCTATGTCCTTGGAGATAAGCGCCGCCAGATCTTGTACTGTCG
>JBBRJR010000262.1:0-3261 GCA_038218865.1 Kapaibacterium sp. (SeqCode)
GTCGGGGTGAGGTTCTGTACTTCTTCCTCCCTCTCCATTCATGGAGAGGGCTGGGGTGAGGTTCTTTACTTTTTCCTCCCTCTCCATTCATGGAGAGGGCTGTGGTGAGGTCTCTTGCGCGTATTTCTTCTATTGGGCGGGTTTGAAACCCGCCCCTACAGTTGCGGAAACTGAGCTGACGGAATTTCTTAGATGTGCCACACTTGAAAAGTGTGACACATCTGGCTTGGATGATTCTCCGCTGGCTAAAGTAGCGAAACCGAAGGAAGATTTGGCGTTAGTCGAGGAATAATATAACAAGGACACGGCATGCCGTGTCCCTACATCAAGAAAGCCTGTTATTTTTTTGCCTTTCACCGACAACTGGAAACTGCTAACCGAAAACTAAACGCTTTTCTTCCTTTTGTAAGAATAAATAATACTGCCCAAGCCGATAAGTATAAATGGGATGCTGAGAAGCTGCCCCATGTCAAGCGTCATGCCGATTTCAAAAGGCGATTGCGGTGCTTTGAAAAATTCAATGATGAACCTTGCGCCGAATATCAGGATAAGGAACAGCCCGAACAAAAAGCCGTCGCCCATCGTTTTGTAGTTATTTTTGTAATAGTTGTACAAAATGAAAAATGAAATTAGATATGCAATCGACTCGTAAAGCTGTGCAGGGTGGCGGGGGATTAAATCTATGCGTGTAAAGACAACTGCCCACGGAACATCTGCTGGCGAGCCGATGATTTCTGAATTAAAGAAATTGCCCAAGCGAATGAAAGAGCCTGCCAACGCCACGACGATGACAATCCTATCAACTATCCACATGAAACGCACTCCGGTGCGCTGTTTGGTGTAAATCCAAAGGGCAAGCAGTATGCCGATAGCCGCTCCGTGGCTTGCTAAGCCGCCTTCCCATACGTAAAGTATTTTAATGGGGTTTGCCAAATAATACGCTGGCTCATAGAATAGGCAATGCCCTAAGCGAGCGCCGATGACTGTTCCCAAAATCATGGTGATGGTCAAGGCTTCTAAATCTTTTTCGGTTTTGTGCTCGGTCAAAAATATTTTTTGCATAATCATATAGCCAATGACAAAGCCAGCTGCGAAAAGTAAGCCGTACCAACGCAAAGCTAAGGGACCTAATTTTATTATCTCCGGTCCGACACTCCAATTTATAGCCGCTAAGATTTCATGCATAATGAAAATTCCGTTTTTGTTTTCAAAATATTTGTAAATTTAAACAAAAAAATCAAATAATATAAGTAAAAAGAATTAAAAGTCAATCGGTACTCTCGAAAGTAAAGAGCTATCGCCATAGCTGAGAAAACGGTAGCTGCTTTGCAAAGCGTGATTGTAAATGTTTTTGCGAGCTTTCTCGCCGATGAACGCCGAAACGAGCAGTAGCAATGTGCTTTTTGGCATGTGAAAATTAGTGATAAGCATTTGCGCGGTTTGCATCTGATATCCGGGCGAGATGAGCAGTTTGGTTTGCCCATGGAAAACGCTTAAATCTGCTTTTTGCAACCTGTCGAGCAAAGTCTCTAAAGCCTCGCCCCAAGAAATTAGTTTATTTTTTGCGCTAAGCTCGTAAGGCTCGAACTGCCCTAAAAACGCGCCAGCTTCAGGTATGTCGCTTTTTTCGTAATGATATTTTAATCCAATCCAATAGAGCGATTCAAGCGTACGCAGCGAAGTTGTGCCGGTAGCGATAAGCGTTTTATTTTGTTGAAAATTTAGCAAAAGCGCCTGCAGAATTTCTTGCGAAACGAAAAACTGCTCGTTGTGCATATCGTGTTCTTCAATTGATGTCGAAACCGGCTTGAAAGTGCCTGGTCCGACGTGAAGTATTAATTCCCGCCTTTGGATATTCTTTTTTTCGAGCTTTGCAAATATCTCTTGCGTGAAGTGCAAGCCGGCGGTAGGTGCGGCGACAGAGCCTTCTTGGTTTGAATATACCGTTTGGTAACGCTCGGAATCGATTGCTTCGGCTTTGCGGGCGATGTAGGGTGGTAGCGGTATTTCGCCGTATTTTAGCAAGGCTTGCGAGAAAGATTCATTTGGATTGAATCGGAATTCGACAAGTGCTAAATTACTGTAGCGGGAGATTATTGTGGCAGAAAATATATCTGGCGTTGCGCCGAAAAGACTTAACACTATGTTTTCGCGTACGTTTTTTCCTCCGACGAGGCACTCCCAACGGCATGAGCCAAAAGCCGCCATTGTTAATTGTGGATCGGTCGACGGCACGACTGGATTAATGCAAAGCAGCTCTACTGCTCCACCTGTTGGCTTTTGCATTAGCAAACGAGCGGCGATTACTTTGGTAGAATTTACTATAAGCAGGCTTTCCGAAGGCAGATATTTTTCTATATTTATAAAATAATCATCAAAAATTCTATCTTTCGTTGCGACGAGCAGCTTTGATTCCTCGCGAGAAGTAGTAGGGAAAAAGGGAATTCGCTCAGTTGGCAAATCGTAGTCAAATTCATCTAAACGGGCTAAATCAGAACGGAAAATCATATTGCTTTGCTTGCCTTTTTGTTGTCGAAATATTTAAAAGTGGCATAGCCCAGAACAATAATTATTACAGAGGGAGCTATTATAGATCCATAGAGATCCATATATTTATCCACTTTATCAAAATTATCTCCGAAAAGATAGCCAATGTAAATTAAAATAGCATTCCACAAAAGTGCGCTGAAAAAAGATAGAATAATAGATCTTTTAAAGGAAAGCAGACTCATGCCAGCAAAAAATGCGATGACAGCACGAGTTCCCGAGAGAAAACGATTCGCAATGATGAGCCAATAGCCCCACTTTTGGAACCACCTCTCGACTTTCTCTACTAATTTGCGAGAGATGAATTTTATTTTGTTGGACTCAATTATCTTCTTTTCAAATTTCAAACCCAACCAAAACATGGTCGCAAAGCCGACCGTAGAGCCGATAGTTGCGGCAATTAAGAGGGGAATAAATCCTATATCGCCCGAAGCAACCAAAGTCCCCATAAACACAATCAATGCATCAGAGGGCGAGGGCGGAAATATATTTTCTAAAAAAGTAAGGAAAAATCCCAAAGCCAAAATCCAATACCATGGGATTGTTTGCACAAAGTGTATAAGTGTTTCGAGCATCTGCTTATTATAAAATGAATAAAGTTTTTTTGAAATTTGAAACAAGATAAATGTTTGAAAAATACCAAGTTATTTGTTAATTTCTACAACGATAAAATTGAAAGGAAACAATGAATACCTTTTAATGTTATCTTTCACG
>JBBRJR010000263.1:0-3235 GCA_038218865.1 Kapaibacterium sp. (SeqCode)
TGATTGAAGAATTAGGCAATAGATTAGCGAGAAGCTTCATATGCAATATTGACGTTCTATCTTCCATCGCTTCTTTGTCTGAAAGGTTTTATGAAGGCAGCCACAGCCGCTTCGTAGCTGAAAAGTCAGTACAGGTGGGCGAGGAATTGGGCATGAGCGAGGAAGATTTGTACGAGCTTAATGTCGCTGCCATTTTGCATGACATTGGCAAAGTATCTTTTT
This sequence comes from Kapaibacterium sp. (SeqCode), assembly GCA_038218865.1. GTDB lineage: Bacteria > Bacteroidota > Ignavibacteria > Kapaibacteriales > UBA2268 > JBBRJR01. The sequence goes on from JBBRJR010000263.1 coordinate 223, forward strand.
TTGATTCTGCCCTTTATAAGCATACAAGCGAGATGACGCCGCTCGAGTATGATCAATATATAAAACATTCCGAATTAGGCATGCACGTACTTAAGCAGCAGCCTGACTTGTCGGGCGTAGCCGATATAATATATCAACATCACGAGAAATTGGACGGCAGTGGTTTCCCAAGAAATTTGTCTGGAGACAGTATCCTTCCGGCTGCAAAAATTATTATTGTAGCTGATTTCTTCCATAACGCTGTTTACAGAAAAGCAAGAAATCGAGCTGCCTCGCAAGGCTCGACTGTTAAATTCTCTAATACAACATCTTTTTTGGAGCCATCGAAAATTAAATTTAATTTTGCTCTAAATTATATGTACAAAAAGCGGAATATTCTATTTGAGAAAAAAGTTGTTGATGTTTTTATTGATATTGTGCAATCTGAGCGAAACTCTTTGGGACAAAAAGCTGTTATGCGAATTGCAGTAAATAAAATTTCTCCAGGAATGGTTTTTGCAGAGGATTACCATACGAAGTATGGAATACTAATTGCTGCAAGAGGCGAAACTGTTTCGAAAGAGCAAATACCGAGTTTGGTGCGATTTGCTGAGAATGAACAGTTGCCAATGAAAATACTCGTTTTGAAATAATTATTATTTATAAAATATAAGAAAAAATTATAGAAAAGCTATGAAAGATATTAATTTACAAAAAGATGAATTAAAAAAAGTGCTTGTCATTGACGATGGCGTGGCTTTTCGTCTGATGATGAAAAAGATTATAGAGATGTATTTTTATGCAGATGTCCGATTAGCTCAAGACCCATCGGAAGCATTTGAAATGATTGCAGATATTACTCCATCTCTTATTATTCTTGATATGCAAATGCCGATAATGGACGGATTTTCAGCTCTAAAAAAAATAAGAACTACTCCTGCCTCCAAAGATACTCCGGTAATAGCATTTACTGCTTTGGGTGATCCCGCGCTAATAGCAGAACTTATAAAATTGAAAATATCGGATTACATCAAAAAACCAACAACTACCGAAGTTATTGTTGCCAAACTAAAACCATTTTTGCCATTGAAACGAGATATAATTTGATGACATCAGTTGATAGTATTATCAAATCAGGAAAAGTTCCCTCTATTTTATTAATTTTTGGGGAAGAGGAATTTTTAATAGAAGAAGCCGTAGCCAAGTTGACCAAATTTCTTTGCCCAACGGAGCTTTCGCTTTATGATTACGATCTGCTCGACGGCGAAGATACTTCGCAAATGGTAATTGCTGGCAAAGCCCAGTCTTACCCCATGGCTAGCGAAAGGCGGGTTATTGTCGTCAAAAGATTTGAAAAACTTTTCTCGGGAAAAAGCAAAAAGCCCGAAAAAAATTCCCCACTGGCAGCGTATTTTAATAATCCATCGCCTATGACTGTATTAGTTCTTGCAGCGCAAACTGATACATTAGCTGGCATTTCTAACTCCATCAAATCAATAAAATTAGATAATTCTGATAAGCAAATTGAAAAAGCAAAATTCCCGTATAACGTATTGCTATCCAAATACGAATGGATTGAATTTCCTAAGATTTATGAATCCAATTATCCGACATGGATGAATCAAAGGATTAAGTCATTCGGCAAAACGATTGACCCAGAAGCACTTGCACTTCTTCTTGCTCAAACGCCGCCCTCACTTCGTGATATAAATAACGAAATCGATAAAATAGTTTTGTACTTGCAAGATAGGAAAAATATAACGCTTAATGATGTTACCAATATCGCTGGCTCGTCCCGTGCTTTTAATGTTTTCGAGTTGCAAAACGCCATTGGTTTAAAGGATTTAAACAAATCACTTAAGATTTTATACAATATGCTGGACGGCGAGCGTCAAGAGATGTTGATTATTACAATGCTGACACGATATTTTTTAGCAATATGGAAATTGCAGGAAGAATTCCAAAAAACACAAGGTCCAGCTTTGGCAGGTAAAATAGGCGTCAGCCCTTATTTTCTAAAGGATTACCAAGCGGCAGCTAAAAAATATAATCCTGCGCAAATAAATAACGCAATTATATCTCTTTGCAACACCGACTTGGAACTGAAATCAAGCGGCTCGGATAATTTACTTTCTATGCAGTCATTGATAACAAATATAATTGAGAATTAATATGACAAAATACATTTTTCTTGCACTTATTTTTATATCCACGCATGCCTTTTCTCAATCCGACAAACAAATTATTAATATCGGCGGTCAAGTATTAGTAAAAGGGAAAATTACAGATGCGATGACCGGAGTGCCGATTGGCACAAATCTTGAATTTAAATCTCAAGCAGGGAAAAAAATAAAAACTCAATCCAATACTTTGACAGGAAATTGGGAAACGCTGCTGCCCGAAGGTTTGTTTGATGTAATAATTCAAAGTTGGGACGTAGCCCGCCAGTTAGATACAGTCGAGATAAATCCGGGAAAAAAATACAAGGAAATAGAAAAAAACTTTATCGTTCGGCGCATGCTTCCAAAGGACATTTTTCTAAAAACATCTTTTTTTACTCAAAAAAGTGAAACACCTAATCCGTTGGTAATGGCAGAAATTGAAAATTTGAAAGAAGTAATGAAATTCAACCGCGGAGTGGAATTCATTTTTTATATAAATGCACAAGATATGATTCCTCCAAAAGAACAACAAAAAGAAGAACCTCTTATATCAACCCCAAAAAGTAAAAAGAAACCCAAAAAATCATTTGAAAAGCCTAAACAGCAAGAATTGCCGAAAGAAAGTTATAACTTATTGATTGACAATAGAGTTAATCAACTCAAAGCAACAATCGAGAGTTGGGGTTCGTTTGCGAAAAGAATTAAAATCGAGCCTGACTACGCCAACAGCAAAAGCCAATATCCAGAAAATTTAATTATCATCGTCGAAAAAAACGAGGATATATTTAATAAGTAGCAATGTCAATTACGAATTGCTTTCACGAAAACGTGGATTCCCGCTTTCGGGGGAATGACAGCTTGCGAGACAATCC
>JBBRJR010000264.1:0-3232 GCA_038218865.1 Kapaibacterium sp. (SeqCode)
CCACACCGTCCCCCCCCCACCCCTACCCCCCCCACAACCACCCCCCCTAAAACCAATCCAGTCAGTCCGTTCAGCCTGAATCAGGTGTTCCGGATCAACTGATGGTTCATATCCGCAAACAGGAGGCGCAGGTAAATCTGGAGATATGGTCTCGGATTTAGTGAAATTCGGCTATGGCATGACCGGCGACGCCGATATGAGTAATATCCGTTTATTCGAGCCCGGCAAGCAGCCGCAATTTATTAAAATAGACAGCAATATGAATTTGAAAGAAGCGGACTTCCCTATTTTAGCAGGCTCAGCGCTAATTGTAGGCAAAAAAGAAGAAGCTTCGTATCAGAATTTGAGCGTAGTTTCCGTACGCGGACAAGTAATTTCGCCAGGAATATATCCAATAGTCGCCGGCAAAACGCGCATCCGGGAAGTAATTGAATTTGCGGGAGGCTTTACAAAAAAAGCATATCTGCCATTGGCACAAATTACTCGCCGCGAAGAGCAAATCGACGCCTTTGTGGATTATCGCCGAGATTATTTTTCAACATTTCAATACAGCGATCTAATAATGGAAGATACCTCGCGTTTTACAATCGACATGATGCTGAAAAAACCGCTCGTTTCTTGCGATTTCGTCAAAGCATTCAGCGACGATTACAAAAATGAGAATGTCTTGCTACGAGACGGAGACATCGTTATTATTCCGGATAATCCCGGACACGTCTATGTCTATGGGCAAGTAAACAATCCCGGCTTTGTCGAATTCAACGAAGGGCAAAATATGAGCTGGTATATCCAAAGAGCGGGCGGCTTCGCAAGTGGAGCTGCGCAAGAGCGCTCGCGGATAATCCGTGGCAAATCTAACGTTTGGACAGAGGGCGACGAAAAAACAGCCGTTTTCGCTGGAGATGAAGTTTACGTACCGCGTCCGCCGGACATTCCTCTGAATTTGCAATGGCAAAAATATGCGACAATTGCCACATTAGTCAGTGTCGGATTTGCCGTAATTAATACAATATTTAATATTTATATTACTAATAAAAATCAAAAATAATCATCAAATATAAATTCCTAATGAAAAATTTTATTTTTATAATTATATTTATTTGCATTCAAGCTATTGCTGTAGCGCAAGTTGAGAATGTATCGGTCGTTCATCCGGTTTATGAATTTCTCTCGCGATACGAAACACAGGGGCTGCTGCCGCACAAGTCATTGTCGTCGCTTCCGCTCGAAAGGATGGAAATAAGCGATTGCTTGAAGCTTATCGATGGACAAAAAGATGCACTGTCTGCTTCTGAAATCAAACTTTTGGAAAAATATAAGCTTGAATTTGGACTCTCCTCTGCCCAGAATGCCGTTGTATTTTACAGCCCGAGCGACAGTTTACAAGTGCTTTCTTCCGAAATATTTTCAGGCAAGGAAAAACTTTTTTATAATTACGAGTACGACAATACCAAAATAAGTTTAGTCCCGCTCGCTGGCTTCGATGGATTTTTCGACGCCACGAACAACAAAAATACTGTTGTTGGCAATTTGGGGGTTCGCTTTTTCGGCACCTTGACTGGCAACTTCGGCTTTTACCTCCAAGCTACGAACGGGCGAGTACTCTCTGGCGACCGCGGTCTTGCGATGATGGACGACAAATACAAAAAAAGCATAAAATTCACCAAGCTCAACGATGACATAGATTTAACCGAGTCTCACTTGAATTTCCGTAGTAAATGGTTTTTTGCTTCAATTGGGCGGCAAACTCGTCTGGAAGGCGCAGGCATGGATCAGCGAGCGTTTATTTCTAACTCCGCTCCGCCAATGGACGGCTTGGAGCTGGCTGCTAAGTTTAGTAATTTCGAGTATTCATTTTTGCACGCCTCGCTTATCGGCATTCCTACGTTTTATGATGTTGGCTTTCCGACTATAATTCCGCAAAAATATATGGCTCAACACAAGATAGCCGTTCGTCCGGAGTGGGGCGAAGTCGCATTCATCGAGCAAGTGATTTATTCAGGGCGAAATACCGATTTGGCATATTTGAATCCCATTGGATTTTTAAAATCTTTGGAGCATGCCCTGCACGACAGAGATAACTCTCTTATGGGGCTGTACTTTACCGTGCGTCCTGTTTCTCGAGTGCAAATAAAGGGCAGCTACCTGCTTGACGATATTATGTTTGAAAAAGTTGGTACTGGCTATTGGAGCAATAAAATGGCTTATAATCTTGCTTTGGAGTATGCCTCCCCGTTTAATACAGACATTGGCGCCGAATACTCCCGCGTCGAGCCATTTACTTTCTCGCATTTCAATGTTCAAAATTCAGTTACCAACGACGGTTTCACTCTTGGCTCGGAAATATTGCCAAATTCTGACCGGTTGCTTTTGAAAACCAAATTTTGGTGGGGTGAGCGGTTTCCTATTACTTTGGGCTTGTCTTTTACTCGGCACGGCAAAAATATATTCCAAGGCGATACACTTATTTACAATGCAGGCGGCGATCCGCTGCAAACCAGGCGTTTTGACGACCCGATGGAAATTAAATTTTTGAGCGGCGACTTAGAGAAAATATTTGCAACCGAATTATCCTTTGGCTACGAAATATTTCGCGGCTTCCACGTTCTGGCGTATTTCCGCCACTCAATAAATAACGGCAAAGCCGGAGATTTCGCAAGATTAATTATCAGATTTGAAGATTTTTAGAAATTTTTCAAATACCAAAAACGAGACGAATTTGAAATTTAGCAATATATACAGCCAATTTATCACGAGAATAATTCTTGATACAATTGCGATTACATTAAGCTACGCATTCCAATATTATTTGCGATACCAATCGGGCTTAGTCGCCGTTACGCTCAATCCCGATATAATTGCAGTGATATTCACGGGATTCGTAATGCTCGCTTATTGGCTGCTGGTTTTCTTTTTCACAGGTATGTATAAAAACTGGCATCTGCGCTCGCCATTCGAGGAGATTTTCAACGTTTGGAAGGTTTCGCTTTTTGGTACGGCATTGATAGTATTTTTTGTATTTTACGGCAGTCCAAGCTCGCCTCGCATGCTTTTCCTACTCTATTTTTTATTTTTATCGACATCATTATCTATCGGGCGATTGATAAGCCGCAGAATACAAGTGCGTTTGCGCGAAAATCGGTTAGTAAATATTCCCACAATTATCATCGGCTCGGCGCAAAAATCAATGGACTTTTTCTTAAGGACAACGAAAGCAATCAATTGGGGCTAC
>JBBRJR010000265.1:0-3231 GCA_038218865.1 Kapaibacterium sp. (SeqCode)
ACAGGAGCTGGCAGATAAAAAGGCAGCATTGGCTCCTGAGAATTTAGAAGCTTGGAGAAATTTCAGCAAGACAGTATTTAAAGAAGGTGCCCTGCCGGAAAAAACGAAACAGCTTATTGCGGTGGCTGTGGCACACGTAACTCACTGCCCTTACTGCATAAGGTCCCACACAAAGCAGGCTATGCGAAAAGGGGCAAGCAAGGATGAAATTATGGAAGCAATTTGGGTGGCTTCCGAAATGCGTGCCGGGGCTGCTTATGCTCATGCAACTATCGCCATGGATGAAATGGAAATTATTGGGAAATAAGAGTTATGCAAGAAAGATTAAATTATTTCAAAGTGGTTCCGGAAGCCATTCATGGAATGTTGGAACTCGAAAAATATGTAGAGAATTCCGGCTTGGATCGCTCTCTATACGAATTGGTAAAAACAAGGGCTTCGCAAATCAATGGTAGCGATTATTGTTACATAAATAATTATTAGTTGTTATTATATAAAAATTAATAAAGATAGCAGAACATGAAAAAATTAATCAAAAAATATTATGACAAAAACTTTTGGAGATAAAGTAATTGATTTCAACCGTAGTTTGTTCTATTCGGGCAAATTGCCGGAAGGTTTTCAGGTGATAAATCCTTTTCTTTATAATCCTGAAACGGTGGAGGTAATGCACCGCTTTTATAGTAAATATTATCATGATTCAAATCAGCGGAAATTTATTATCGGTATCAATCCGAGCCGTCACGGAGCAGGAGTCACGGGCGTGCCGTTTACCGATACCAAACGTTTGGAAAGTGTCTGCGGCATCAAAATGCTATCAGCTCATACCCATGAAGTTTCTTCTATTTTTTTGTATGAAATGATTGCCGAATATGGTGGAGCAGAAGATTTCTTTAGAAAGTTTTATATCAATTCGCCATTTCCGTTGGCAATTGTCCGCCAAACAAATGACGGTAAATGGCTGAATGCTAATTATTATGATGACACTGCTTTGTTTGAAATGGTGAAAGATTATATGATTTTATCCTTGAAAGCACATATCAGTATTGGATTAGATACTTCGGAGGTTTATGTGCTGGGAAAGAAAAATGCAGAATTTATCCAAAAGCTAAACAGAGAAGCCAAGTTGTTCGGCAGTTTGAAAGTCCTTGAACATCCGCGTTACATTCAGCAATATAAGTCCAAAGAAAAGCAGCTTTATATAGATAAATATATTTTAACATTGAATAATCTCCAATGAACCCAATTGCGCCGCATACCATTTATACCATAGGTCATTCTACCCATAGTCCGGCTGAGTTTATAAGTATGCTGCAATCCTTTAATATTAAGATTGTTGCCGATGTGCGGAGCTTCCCCGGCTCACGCAAGTACCCACAATTCAACAAAGAAAATTTAAAAATATCCTTAGAAGAAGCCGGAATAAAGTACATACATTTTGCCGATTTGGGCGGTAGAAGGAAGGTAAAAAAAGATTCTAAAAACAATCGCTGGAATAACGATTCTTTCAGAGCTTATGCCGATTATATGGAAACTAAGGAGTTTGAAAATGCTATTGTGAATCTGGAGCATACAGCATCAGAGCAAACCACGGCTTATATGTGCTCCGAGGCGGTTTGGTGGAGATGTCACCGCTCAATGGTTTCGGATTATCTGAAAGCAAAAGGTTGGAATGTGCTGCATATTATGGCAGTAGGAAAAGTTCAGGAACATAAATACACAGCCCCAGCAAGAGTAGTTGATGGCGATGTACTTTATTTTGATGAAAAATTAGATTTATAATAAAAAAGCTAATTAGGGAACTAAATCTATAACTACGTAGAAATATATTTTGAGGAATTTATATTGGAAAATGCATCATAAAAGAGATTTTGCCAATATATCGTCCTTTTATCCTAATAGGTTCAATGGCATACTTGAATCAACATGAGCAAACAGAAAAATATGCTCAGAAAGCGTGTTAGGAAAGGGTAGTGATTTTAAATTTACAACGCGTTTGTGGAAGGATTGATGAATTTTTAATGGATCTGCTATATTTCTAATGGGTTGATTTTAAATTCAATATTAAGTAACTACTCAGATGAATATCATTAATAATTAATTTTTAAAGTAATTCTTGTAAGTTGTGTGAAATAAGTTTAATTACTTCAAACGGCTAAAGCCGTTTGTTGCTAAACTGTAACAACTTGCTTCAGCCAGTTGCAAAAAGGGATTATATTAGCTTCGTTTTTAAATAATTTCTATGTACCTGAGTAGTTACAATATTAATTATTTTCTCAAATTATTCTCTAATTTTTTTTGAACTCGAAAGATTTACTTTGTGACGAAACATTTGCTTCAATTTCTACAAATATGTTAATAATTATAGCAATTATCGTTTATTGTTATAATATTTACATAAAATTGATATAAAATGTATTTATTTTCATTTTTAAGTTTTATATTACCAATAAATTTGTTAATTTTGAGATAGTTATTTGACATTTTTAAAAAAAGAATTCCTAAAGGAAATTCTTAATTATTTAGATTATTATTTAAAAAGGAAATCATTATGTCAGAAGGCTCATTCAATCCCTTCAAAATGGCTCAACAACAATTTGATGCCATAGCTGAACAACTTCAATTAGATGAAGCTACTCGTGAATTATTACGTAATCCTGATAGAGAATATCATTTCAACATTCCAATAAGAATGGACGACGGCACTTATAAAGTTTTTCGTGGCTACCGTTGCCAACATAATGATGCACGTGGACCTGCCAAAGGTGGAATTAGATTTCACCCGAATGAAACAGTTGACACAGTTCGCGCTTTGTCAATGTGGATGACTTGGAAAACTGCTGTCGTTGATATACCTCTTGGCGGTGGTAAAGGTGGCGTTATTTGTGACCCTCGTAATCTATCACTTCGCGAACAAGAAGCAATCTGCCGCGGATGGATTCGCCAAGTAGCTGTTAATGTTGGTCCTCTAAAAGACGTGCCAGCGCCTGACGTTATGACAAATGGCCAGCACATGCTTTGGATGCTTGATGAATATGAAAGAATCGTTGGTCATAAGGCACCTGGATTTATTACAGGCAAACCTCTTGGCTCTGGCGGTTCACTTGGAAGAACAGAAGCTACAGGCTATGGTGCAATTTATACTTTAAGAGAAGCTCTTAAAGAATTGAATATCGACATCAAAACTACTACTGCTTCAATCCAAGGTTTCGGAAATGTTAGCCAATATGC
>JBBRJR010000266.1:0-3212 GCA_038218865.1 Kapaibacterium sp. (SeqCode)
AAAGGGAAAGCCTTTGACTGACCACTTGATGGTGAAAGACCATTATGCTGCATTTCTGTTTCTTAAAGAGATTTCAAAACAGAAGCAAATGATTAGTATTGATTTAATAAAACAAGTTGCAGCACTTGTTATGAAAAATACTGGTGGATTGGTAAATACCATTTCAGGGAATTTTGACACTTCCTTTGGTGATTTGCGAAAAGCTCAGGTATATGTGGATAGAAAATACTTTCCTGATTTTTCTAAAATTGAGAGCTTATTGAATACTCTTATTGATAATGTCAATCAAAGATTAGAGAATGCTTCAGCTAATGAGATTATAAAATTATCCGCTGATTTACATTATAATTTGGTGAATATTCATCCTTTTGCCGATGGCAATGGACGAACCTCACGCTTGATGATGAATTACGTTCAGATGTATCACCGAGAGCCATTAATCAAGATTTTTACAGAAGATAGAGCTGATTATATTGACGCATTGAATAAAACAGAAGAGCTTGAGGATATTTCAATATTCAGGGATTTTATTTGTAGTCAGCAGATTAAATTTTACAAAGCTGAAATAGAAAAGTTCAATCGAAAGGATGAAGGCTTCTATTTGATGTTTTAGACATTCTGAAAGTCGTTTTATTGATTAAATTTCGTTTGGCATTTTTTGTTTTTGGAAGAATAAAGGGATATTTTGTAAATTGCGGGGTCATTTATTGAAGGGTAGTAGGTAGATGAGATGTATTCGCCTTAGCATTACATAATCGAAACAGTTATAACAAACCGTCAGAAAGTAAAATAGAATAATCTATATTTTACTTTAAGCGCCGAAAGTAAAATAGCGTAAATTTTATTTTATCTTTATATAAGAAAAGAATGATACAAATTGAAGAATTTAAAGCAGGCGAGATACGATTAGGTGCCGATTATAAATATTTTCTTCCTAATCTAATCAATTCAGAATGGATTTGGAATGATGCCAAAATCAATAAGCTAATTGAAAATGCTTCATACCAACTTGGACAACTTAATTCCTATGCTCGATTAGTTCCCAATATCGATTTGTTTATTCATTTACATGTTACAAAAGAGGCAGTTGTTTCGAGTAAAATAGAAGGTACCCAAACGCATTTTGACGAAGCTCTTTTGCAAAAGGAGAATGTTAATCCTGAACGAAAAGACGATTGGCAAGAAGTTCAAAACTACACCCAAGCTCTCAACGAAGCTATAAAGGAATTAGGCGAATTACCAATTTCTTCAAGATTAATATTGAAAACACATCAAACCCTGATGCAAGGGGTAAGGGGAGAAAAGAAAACACCCGGTGAATATAGACGCAGCCAAAATTGGATTGGAGGAAAAAGCTTGTCGGATGCCGTATTTATTCCTCCTCATCATGACCATTTAAACGAGCTTATCGGGGATTTAGAAAATTTTATACACAATGACCATTTGGATATTCCATTGGTTGTTAAAATTGCTATTATACATTATCAATTTGAAACTATACACCCATTTTTAGATGGCAATGGAAGAATCGGGCGTTTACTTATAACGCTGTTTCTAATTGAAAAGCAAGTGCTGGCAAAACCACTACTCTACCTTTCAAGCTATTTTGAAAATGATAAAAATCTTTATTATCACAATCTTACAAATGTAAGAACTAACAATGATATAACTCAATGGATAAAATACTTTTTGGTAGGAATTGCCCAAACCTCTCAAAAAGCTGTAGAAACACTAAGTATTATTATAGAACTTAAAGCAAAAACAGAACAATTGATACAATCTGAATTTGGTAAACGTATAAAATCAGGATTAAAACTACATAGTTATTTGTTTGAACAACCATTGGTTAGTATAAAGCAAGTGCAAGAGGCGTGCAGTTTAAGTCCAAAAGCAGCGGGAGAATTAGTAAGTTTATTTGAAGAAAAACTAATATTAAAAGAATTCACAGGACAACATAGAAATCGTATATTTATTTATGAACCTTATCTAAATTTATTTAATGACTAACAATTTAAAAGAATGACGATGGCACAGCACGAGATATAGCCAAACAAGCTCTCGGAAGCTCCTCAGCCCGCATGATATTCGGTGTAGCCAGCGACGAAAGTACCGCGCAAACGGCTTCAATTCCTATACTAAACGTTGGACGTTATTTTGACAAAACCGAAAACCATATCTTACACTTATGAATAGACCAAAACTTGATAAACATATATCAATAAAAGATTTTAAGGATTTTTATTGGCTAAAGGAAGAATTGATGCAATTTTGTAGAGAAAATGGCATTAATACTTCAGCCGGCAAGATTGAATTGACCAATAAGATTTGTCATTTTATAGTATCTGACGAGATAATTTCAAACTCCAATGATAAAAAGACCGCCACTTTATCGAATTTTGATTGGAATGTTGAAAATCTTGACGATTCTACTATTATTACAGATAACTATAAGAATACCGAGAATGTTAGAGAGTTTTTCAAACAAGCGATTGGCGACCATTTTAAATTTAACGTTGCATTCATGGATTGGATGAAAGCCAATCATGGGAAGACACTTAGGGAGGCGGTTGACAAATGGATAGAGATTGCAGATTTAAAAAAGGACAAAAACTATAAAACAGAGATTGCTCCACAATTTGAATACAACACTTACTTCAGAGATTTTCTTACCGATAATCCTAATTTATCAACTAAGGATGCAATGAAATCATGGAGGATGAAACGCGATAAACGAGGAGATAGAAAGTATTGCAAAGATGATTTACTGTTTTTGAATGAATAAATAAAAAACAGTGAAGCCCAACACTCGGTATAGCCAATCGGGCTTTAAGAGGCTCGCCAAGCATCATATTTCGCAACGTTTTACTCCAAAAATGCCCAACTGAAGCTTAATCAATTGGGCAGAGTATATTATAGCTAGAAATTCAGTGAAACCGAAAGTACATACTGAAAAATTATTGAACAATATAGTCAATTATAGATACAGCTTCTGCATGAATTATCTTTTCTTCCACTTCATCCATTGGGTTTTGCTGATGTCAGTTGCCTCGGCGCCAGAGTCCCATTTGCCAACTTCGAGATTATCTAACCAATCCAAGAATTTAGGAACGTTTTCGCCCCTGAATATAGAGCCGTGTTGCGGGCAAATCATATCTGGATTGATTGCTCTGGCTCTTTTCACCCAATTTTTGAGTGCGGTGGTCGATGGCATC